>NZ_JAQFJI010000004.1:0-176890 GCF_030440055.1 Streptococcus sp. SO4 | reverse complement strand
CTCTTATTCAAGTGGGCTTTTATCTGTTTTATCATAGGAAGTACCTCCTTAACTATCAGTTTAGCACATAAAAAAAGAAACCCAAATACAGAATTGTATTTGAATTTCTTAACTTAATGACATTGGGCATGTGCCTCTTTTTCTTATACTCTAGTGCTGTATTATCCTATTCACTAAATCTTAAAAAATAGCCATCTGGGTCTAAAACTGCAAATTCATGAGGATAGATATACTTCTCGCCAACACGAAATTCTCTTTTAGTCAAAGGACGATGAATAGGATAGTTAGACTCGATTACTTTCTGATGGAGTCTAGGGACATCCTTGATGCCAAAGGAGATATTGACACCACGACCAAATGGGTAGATCAGTTCAGCTAATTCATCCTTTGGTCCCTCCTCTAACATTAGTTGGCAGTCTTCAAGCGAAAGGAAGAGAAATTTTTCCTCTGGACGCTCGTATTCGACAGAGAATCCCAATAAGTCGCAGTAGAAGTGACGCGATTTCTCTATATCCGATACGACAAATTCAGGGATGACAGCTTGATAGTCCATTCGTTTTCTCCTTAGAAATCAATCTCCAAGACAATCGGTGTATGGTCTTGACGGGCGCCTGAGTCAATCATGTCTGACTTGGTAACCTTGTCTGCTACACGGTTACTTGTGAGCCAGTAGTCGATTCTCCAGCCTGTATTGTTGATTTTTGAAGTCTTGCTGCGTTGTGCCCACCAAGTATAGCGTTCTGGCACATCGCCATGGATATGGCGGAAGGTATCTGTAAATCCTTTGGCTAAAAGGTTTGTAAATCCTTCACGTTCTTCGTCTGTAAATCCTGGTGAACGACGGTTGCTGGCTGGGTTGGCAAGGTCAATTTCCTTGTGGGCAACGTTGTAGTCACCAGTTGCTAGGACAGGCTTTTGCTTGTCTAGTTCAGCCAAGTATTCCGCATATTTGACGTCCCAAACTTGACGTTCTTCCAAACGTTTGAGTCCATCCCCAGCGTTAGGTGTGTAGACCTGAGTTACGAAAAATTCATCAAATTCCAAAGTAATGATGCGGCCTTCCAAGTCCATGGTAGAAGGTGCGCCAATCTCTGGGAAGCTGATAGTTGGAGTGAGTTCTTTCTTATAGAGGAACATGGTTCCAGCATAGCCTTTACGGGCAGGCTCTTGAGAGGAACGCCAGGTGTTTTCGTAACCTGAGAAGAGTTCTTCCAGTACCTCAAGGTGTTTTTTTGTAGGGCCTTTTGCTGAAAGCTTGGTTTCTTGGATAGCGATAATATCAGCATCTTCGGCTACCAAGGTTTGGAGGACGTCTTGTGATAATTTCGCACGCGCAGAATCACTCGTCAACGCTGCATTGAGGGAATCAATGTTCCATGAGATTAGTTTCATAGTGTGTACCTTTTCTAGATGTATTTCTTATATTTTATCAAAAAAAAGTAAAGCCAGCGAGTTTCTAGTTTGGAAACTCACTCTTTAGACTTTATCCTTAGAAAACAAAAAATTCTCGAAACTATTTTGAAAAAAATCTAAATAGTTCTTGTGTTTGGAGTGGAAAGGTATATAATGTTATTTAGAAAAACATCTAAATAGAAAGTGAAGTTACAAATATGTCAAATAAGAGAACAATCCCTCTTTTTGTGGTCTTGTCTTATGGTCTTGCTTGGATAATATGGTTGGCACTATGGCTAAGTGGTATTGGACTAAATTCTCCATTGAGTCAGCTTGCTAGTATTGTGGCCATGTGGATGCCTGCGCTTGCAGTCCTTCTCTTAGGGAAAATAACGAAAAAACCTAGTGGAATCAAGTCTAAATTAGTCGTGAATCTCAAGAGGAACTGGAGCTTTTACTTACTAGCTATCTGGTTGCCAGCAGTTATCAGTTTTTTAGGAGCAGGACTTTATTTTCTTGTATTTCCTAACAATTTCAGCCTTGGTTTTGAATCTATTCAAGCCATCTTACAAGAAAAAGGTATCCTTCAATCACCGATCCCCCTATCTTCCTTGGTCTTGATTCAAATCCTAGCTAGTTTAACCTACGCTCCTTTTCTTAATAGCTTATTTGCATTGGGAGAGGAAATTGGTTGGCGTGGTTATCTTTACCCAGCTCTAAGAGAACGATTTTCACTAGTACAGACTCATGTCTTGCTTGGTCTCATTTGGAGTCTATGGCATTTACCAATCAATTTGCAAGGCTATAATTATGGATTAACTTATTTTGCATATCCCGTTTTGGGAATTGTTGCCATGTTCCTATTTTGTTTTAGTCTAGGAATATTGTTGAGTTGGATGATGGAAAAAACAGGATCTATCTGGGCTTCAGCACTATTTCATGGGGCAATCAATGCAACTGCAGGTTTTGGATTACTCTTTCAACTGCCTGGAGAAAAAGCTTCAAGCCTCTTGATTTTTGGTCCGTCACCAGCAGGACTGATAGCAGTGCTACCCTGCTTATTCCTTGCCTTACTGATATTGCGAATAGAAAGGAAGCACCATGAGTTTTGCAAATAGCTTTAAAGCTTTATCTCATCCAGTCAGGAGGGAGATTTTGAATTTGCTTAAAACAGGCAGATTATCTGCAGGAGAAATTGCCAGTCATTTTGAGTTAACAGGTGCAACAATTTCACACCACCTTACGATTTTGAAAGCAGCGGATTTGATTCGTGAAATGAAAGAGAAAAACTTTATTTATTATGAGTTAAATACATCAGTTTTAGAGGATATGATGGTGTGGTTAGCAGAACTGAAAGGAGATTTTTAGATGAAGATAAAAATCAATAAGAAATTGGTATTATATACTAGCATTCTTATCCTACTGCCTACCCTTGTAGGTTGTGTTTTCTGGTTTCAACTACCAGAGAAGATGCCGACTCATTTTAATCTACTGGGCCAAGCAGATGGCTACGATCATAAAATGTTTGCTATCTTTGGATTACCGGCTCTCATGCTTTTGATGCATTGGTTGATTCTATTCTTGATGATCAAGGATCCTAAGTCCAGCAATATTAGTTCAAAAATACAACTTTTGATTTACTGGATTATTCCTTTTGTATCTTGTCTATCGATGATTTCTATCTACGGAGTATCTTTGGGTTATTCTATGATGAGTGGAATTCTAGCTCAGATTTTTATGGGAGTCATCATGATTGTAATTGGAAATTATCTACCCAAAACACGCCGAAATTATATAATCGGTATTCGACTTCCGTGGACTTTGGAGAATAATGAGAACTGGAGCAAAACGCATCGCATAGCTGGAAAAATTTGGGTATTAGGAGGATTGTTATTGTTTCTAAATGCCTTTGTTCAGCTATATGTTTACTGGGTATTTTTCTTGACACTTTTCTTTGTAGTGATAATTCCTAGTGTCTATTCTTATCAATTATCAAAATCAGAATCTTGAAATAGGTATTTGAGTCGTTAGTTAGAGAAGTTGGTCTGATACGCGTATTTCCCCAACGTATAGTTTGAAAAATCAAGGTCATTCCTATATAATAAAGAATGATTTATGTAAAGGATTGAAAATAAATGAAATTTTACTCATATGAATATGTTTTGAGCCAGATTGGCCAACAAAATAGTGTCATGATTGGCTTTGGAGTATTCTTGCTTGCCATCACTGGATTTTTTGCTTTTAAGGCTTACCGCGACCATCGAGGAACCAAGTTTCGCGAGTTGGTGATGATCTCGTCTTTGGCTTTACTGGCTGTCATTCTCGGTATTATATCTACTTATCAGTCAAATCAAGCTTCCAACAACCAATTTCAAACTTCACTTCACTTTATAGAAGTTGTTTCTGAGGATTTAGGGGTGGATAAATCAGAGGTCTACGTCAATACTTCTGCAACGACAGATGGTGCCCTTCTCAAGGTAGGAGACAAATTCTACCGTGCCTTGAGTGGGAGTGAACCGGATAAGTATCTCTTGGAAAAACTTGACTTGTATCAAACAAGTGACATTGAATTAGTGGAGGCAAACAAATGACATTTAACTATATCGAGATTCTGATTAAACTGGCTTTAGGTCTTGTATCTCTTGTCTTTGTTATCAACATGACAGGGAAGGGAAATCTAGCGCCCAACTCAGCAATTGACCAAATCCAAAACTATGTTCTTGGGGGAATCATCGGTGGGGTAATCTATAATAGCTCTATTACCATCCTTCAGTATGCAGTTATCTTGATTATGTGGACAATCTTGGTTTTACTTCTCAAGTGGCTTACGAATAACGTCGGCTTTGTAAAACAAATGATTGACGGGAAACCAACCCTACTCATCAAAAATGGAGAAATCGATCCAGAAGCCTGCCGTTCTGTCGGCTTATCAGCTTCTGACGTAGCCCTTAAACTTCGTAGCCAAGGTATCTTCCAGCTTAAAGAAGTCAAGCGTGCTGTACGAGAGCAAAACGGTCAGCTGATTGTAGTACAAAATGGAGATGAAAATCCTAAGTATCCTGTCATCACAGATGGTGTCATTCAGTCTGATGTCCTCGATACTCTCAGCTTAACGGAAGAATGGCTCCTAGATCATCTGAATAAGCAAGGGTATGATAATGTGGCCAATATTTTTATCGCTGAGTATGACAAGGGTCAACTAAGCGTCGTCACCTATGAATAAGAAAAACCTGGGGTTCATGCCTCAGGTTTCCATTTGTCATTAGAAAGGAATTTTATGTCTATCATCCAAAAACTCTGGTGGTTTTTTAAGTTAGAAAAACGTCGTTACCTAGTTGGAATTGTAGCTTTGGTTTTGGTTTCTGTGCTCAACCTTATCCCACCGATGGTCATGGGGCGCGTGATTGATGCCATCACTTCGGGACGATTAACACAGGATGAGCTCCTGCTTCATCTCTTTTATCTCCTGCTAGCAGCTTTCGGGATGTACTATCTGCGTTACGTTTGGCGTATGTATATCCTAGGGACTTCCTACCGACTTGGACAAATCATGCGTTCAAGACTATTTGAACATTTTACAAGGATGTCTCCCGCTTTTTATCAGAGTTATCGGACTGGGGATTTGATGGCTCACGCAACCAATGATATCAATGCTCTGACTCGTTTAGCAGGTGGTGGTGTCATGATGGCAGTGGATGCCTCTATCACAGCCTTGGTGACTCTCTTGACTATGCTCTTTAGCATTTCTTGGCAGATGACCTTGGTTGCCATTCTACCCTTGCCATTTATGGCATATGCAACTAGTCGCCTGGGGAGAAAGACCCACAAAGCTTTTGGCGAATCACAAGCAGCCTTTTCTGAACTCAACAATAAGGTTCAAGAATCTGTAGCAGGTATTAAGGTAACCAAGTCCTTTGGCTATCAGTCTGATGAATTGGCATCTTTCCAGGAAGTTAATGATTTGACCTTCCAAAAGAATCTGCAAACCATGAAATATGATAGCCTCTTTGACCCGATGGTTTTGCTCTTTGTTGGTTCTTCTTATGCCTTAACTCTCTTAGTCGGTGCCTTTATGGTGCAAGCAGGACAGGTAACTGTCGGAAATCTGGTCACCTTTATCTCATACTTGGATATGTTGGTCTGGCCCTTGATGGCCATTGGTTTCCTCTTTAATATTACTCAAAGAGGGAAGGTTTCGTATCAACGAATTGAGAGCCTTTTGTCCCAAGAGTCACCTGTTAAAGATCCAGAATCTCCACTTGACGGGATTGAAAATGGGCGCTTAGACTATGCCATTGATCGTTTTGCCTTTGAAGACGAAGAGACACTGAAAGATATTCATTTTAGCCTCGAAAAAGGGCAAACTCTGGGCTTGGTTGGGCAGACTGGTTCAGGGAAAACAGCTTTGATTAAGTTGCTCCTACGTGAGTATGACGTTGATCAAGGAGCCATTTATCTAAATGGGCATGACATTCGTGACTATCGACTAGCTGACTTGCGTAGTTTGATGGGATACGTCCCACAGGACCAATTTCTCTTTGCCAGTTCCATCATAAATAATATCCGCTTTGGAAATCCTGACCTCCCTTTCTCAGAAGTAGAAGAAGCAACTAAGCTGGCTCAAGTCTATCAAGACATTCAAGCCATGCCCCAGGGATTTGATACGGTTATCGGCGAAAAAGGTGTCAGTCTATCTGGTGGACAAAAGCAACGTCTGGCTATGAGTCGGGCTATGATTTTAAATCCTGATATCCTGATTTTAGATGATTCCTTATCGGCGGTAGATGCCAAGACAGAGTTCGCTATTATCGATAATCTCAAAGAAACTCGCAAGGACAAGACAACCATTATCACTGCCCATCGACTCAGTGCAGTTGTCCATGCAGATTTAATTTTGGTCATGCAAAATGGTCGCATCATTGAACGAGGCAGACATGAAGACTTACTAGCCTTGGATGGTTGGTACGCACAAACCTACCAGTCACAACAGTTAAGAATGAAAGGAGAAGAAGATGCGCAATAAACAAGAACAATGGGCTGTACTGAAACGCTTGTTGTCCTATCTCAAGCCCTATGGTCTCCTAACCTTTTTAGCCTTAGCTTTTCTCCTTACGACGACTGTTATCAAGAGTATCATCCCCTTGGTAGCTTCGCACTTTATCGATCAGTATCTAACCAATCTCAATCAGCTTGCTGTTACAGTTTTGCTAGCCTACTATGGTCTTTACATCCTTCAAACCATTGTCCAGTATGTGGGGAACCTTCTCTTTGCGCGTGTGTCCTACAGCATCGTTAGAGACATTCGACGTGATGCTTTTGCCAATATGGAGAAGCTAGGCATGTCCTACTTTGATAAAACACCTGCAGGTTCCATTGTTTCGCGTTTGACCAATGACACTGAGACTATTAGTGATATGTTTTCAGGGATTTTGTCCAGCTTTGTCTCAGCAGTCTTTATCTTTGTGACAACCCTTTATACCATGCTCGTTTTGGATTATCGTCTGACTGCTTTGGTTCTACTCTTTTTACCCTTGATTTTCCTTTTGGTCAATCTCTACCGTAAAAAATCGGTCAAGGTTATCGAAAAAACCAGAAGTCTCTTGTCAGATATCAACAGTAAGCTGGCAGAAAATATCGAAGGGATTCGTATTATTCAAGCCTTTAACCAAGAAAAGCGCCTGCAAGAAGAGTTTGATGAGATAAACCAGGATCATCTGGTCTACGCCAATCGTTCAGTAGCTTTGGACTCTCTCTTCTTACGTCCGGCCATGAGTTTGTTGAAGTTGTTGGGCTATGCAGTTTTGATGGCTTACTTTGGCTATCGTGGTCTCTATCTAGGCATAACAGCAGGAACCATGTATGCCTTTATCCAATATATCAATCGTCTCTTTGATCCCCTCATCGAAGTAACACAAAACTTTTCTACCCTTCAGACATCTATGGTTTCAGCAGGTCGTGTTTTTGCACTTATCGATGAAACAAACTATGAACCGATCCAAGAGAATGGACAAGCCGAGATTCAAGAAGGAAATATCCGTTTTGAACATGTGTCCTTCTCCTATGATGGAAAACACCAAATTCTCGATGATATTTCCTTTACCGTCAATAAAGGTGAAACCATTGCCTTTGTTGGACATACAGGATCGGGAAAATCTTCTATCATCAATGTTCTCATGCGTTTTTATGAATTTCAGTCAGGTCGGGTTCTCCTAGATGGTGTGGATATTCGAGAGTATAGTCAAGAGGAGTTGAGAAAAAACATCGGTTTGGTTCTACAGGACCCCTTCCTCTATCATGGGACCATTAAGTCCAATATCGCCATGTACCAAGATATCAGCGATGACCAAGTCAAGGCTGCGGCAGAATTTGTCGATGCAGATTCCTTCATTCAAGATCTTCCTTTAGGTTATGATGCTCCTGTATCTGAGCGTGGTTCGAGTTTTTCAACCGGTCAACGTCAGCTTCTTGCCTTTGCTAGAACTGTTGCCAGTCAACCTAAAATTCTGATTTTGGATGAAGCAACAGCCAATATCGACTCTGAAACAGAAGCTCTGGTCCAAAATTCACTAGCTAAGATGAGACAAGGTCGGACAACCATTGCCATCGCCCATCGCCTTTCTACCATTCAAGATGCTAATTGTATCTATGTTCTTGATAAGGGACGAATCATCGAGAGTGGAACCCACGAGGAACTCCTAGCATTGGGTGGAACCTATCACAAGATGTATAGATTGCAGGCAGGGGCTCTTTCCTAAGGAAGAATTCCTTTAAAACACAGATTTCTTGCACTGCCTCTTTCATTTTGTGGTATAATGTAGAATGTTAATAAAGATTATATATAAAAAACAGAGGAGAATGTGCATGCTGAAATGGGATGAACTACCTCAAGAAATGCAATTGAGCGAGGTAAAACCATACTACCAGCTTGTGTCTAGAAGAAAAGGCTCACTGATTTTCAAGCGTTGTCTAGATTTGTTTCTAGCCGTAGTCTTGTTAATCTTGACCTCCCCCTTATTTCTGATTCTAAGCATCTGGATCAAGTTAGATAGCAAGGGTCCAGTTATTTACAAGCAAGTGCGGGTAACCCAGTACAACCGACATTTCAAGATTTGGAAATTCCGGACCATGGTAACCGATGCGGATAAAAAAGGAAGTCTAGTAACTTCTGCAAATGATAGTCGCATCACCAAGGTTGGAAATTTCATTCGCCGTGTTCGTTTGGATGAACTTCCACAATTGGTCAATGTTCTCAAAGGAGAGATGTCCTTTGTGGGAACTCGTCCAGAAGTACCACGCTATACTGAGCAGTACAGCCCTGAAATGATGGCTACCTTGCTCTTGCCAGCAGGGATTACATCGCTTGCCAGCATTAACTATAAGGACGAGGATGCCATTATCAGTCAAATGACTGCAAAAGGTATGTCGGTCGACCAAGCTTATGTCGAAAGAGTCCTTCCAGAAAAGATGCACTATAATCTAGCCTACCTACGTGATTTTAATTTCTTCGGGGATATCAAGATCATGTTCCAGACTGTATTTGAAGTTTTAAAATAAGTAGTCGCAAGATTGAAACCGATCAAAGGAGTAAAACAATGACAAAGTATAATATTCCATTTTCACCACCTGATATTACCGAAGCAGAAATTGCGGAAGTAGCAGATACCCTCCGTTCTGGTTGGATCACAACAGGACCTAAGACAAAAGAATTGGAGCGTCGTCTGTCCGTCTATACTCAAACACCTAAGACAGTCTGCCTCAACTCTGCAACAGCAGCCCTTGAATTGATTTTGCGCGTTCTTGAAGTGGGCCCTGGCGATGAAGTTATCGTTCCAGCTATGACTTATACAGCATCATGTAGCGTTATAACTCACGTAGGTGCTACACCAGTAATGGTTGATATCCAAGGTGATACCTTTGAAATGGACTATGACAAGCTTGAACAAGCGATCACTGAGAAGACTAAGGTTATCATCCCAGTTGAACTTGCAGGGATTATCTGTGACTATGACCGTTTGTTCCAAGTTGTTGAGAAAAAACGTGACCTCTTTACAGCTACTAGCAAGTGGCAAAAAGTCTTTAACCGTATCGTTGTTGTCTCAGATAGCGCCCATGCTTTGGGTTCAACCTACAAAGGGCAACCAGCTGGTTCCATTGCGGACTTTACATCATTCTCTTTCCACGCGGTTAAGAACTTCACAACTGCTGAAGGAGGAAGTGCGACTTGGAAAGCTAATCCAGCTATTGATGATGAAGAAATGTACAAGGAATTCCAGATTCTTTCTCTTCATGGTCAAACAAAAGATGCGCTAGCTAAGATGCAACTGGGTTCATGGGAATACGATATCGTAACACCTGCCTACAAGTGCAACATGACAGATATCATGGCTTCACTTGGTCTGGTTCAGTTGGACCGTTATCCTAGCTTGCTTCAACGTCGTAAAGAGATCGTAAGTCGCTATGACCGTGGATTTGCAGGAACTCGTATTCACCCATTGGCGCATGAGACAGATACTGTTGAATCTTGTCGTCACCTTTACGTTACCCATGTAGAAGGTGCTAGTCTCGAGCAACGCAACCAAATCATCCAAGAATTGGCCAAAGCTGGAATCGCAAGTAACGTTCACTACAAACCGCTTCCACTTTTGACAGCTTATAAGAATCTTGGCTTTGATATGGCAAACTATCCTAAGGCTTATGCCTACTTTGTAAATGAGATTACACTACCGCTTCACACCAAATTAACGGATGAAGAAGTAGATTATATCATTGAGACTTTTGTCAAAATTTCTGATGAAGTTCTAGGTGCTTCAAAAAAATAATTAAAAAAATTAGTAAAAAATTAGTGAAAACGGTTGACAAAGAAAAAACAATAACATATAATTAACTCAATAAATCAGAAAAGTAATTATTTTTAATCTTCAGGGAGCCTGTGGTTACTGTGAACAGGTGGTTGGAACTAGTGAAATTGGGCTGATTTTAAAAGTGAATTTGAAACAATGAAAATTCGGTAGGCACACCTTACAGTGCAACTTGTTGTTAGACAAGGCAGAGATGTAAAGGGGATATTCTCTTTACAAATGAGGTGGTACCGCGTTACAAACGCCCTCACATGGAAGTAGATTCCGTGTGTGGGCTTTTTCATATTTTGGAACAATGGAAAAGAGGAAAAATTTATGACAACTAAAGGTTATTTTGGACAGTTTGGTGGTAGTTTTGTACCAGAACCAATTCAGGCTTTATTAGATGAGTTGGAAGTGACTTTTGATAAATACAAGGACGATCCAGAATTTTTGGCAGAATATCGTCATTACTTGAAAGATTATTCAGGTCGTGAGACTCCGCTCTATTTTGCAGAAAGTTTGACGGATTATCTAGGTGGGGCTAAGATCTATCTCAAACGTGAAGATCTTAACCACCTTGGGTCACACAAACTTAACAATGTCCTTGGACAAATCCTTCTTGCTAAACGCATGGGTAAAAAACGTGTGATTGCAGAGACAGGAGCTGGTCAGCACGGTGTTGCGACAGCTGCAGCTGCAGCCAAATTTGGTATGGCATGTGATGTCTATATGGGGGCAGAAGATGTGGAACGTCAACGTCTCAACGTCTTCCGTATGGAGATGATGGGAGCGACTGTTCACTCAGTTGAAACGGGAACTCGTACACTGAAGGATGCGGTTGATGCAGCCTTTGGAGCATGGATGAATGACCTTGATGCTTTCTACGTTTTAGGATCTGCTGTAGGACCTCATCCTTACCCAACGATTGTTCATGAATTCCAAAAAGTAATCAGTGAAGAATCACGTCGTCAAATCTTGGAAAAAGAAGGACGTCTGCCAGACTACGTTATTGCCTGTGTGGGCGGTGGTTCTAATGCCATCGGTGCTTTTTCACAGTATGTAGCTGATGAAGAAGTCAAATTGGTTGGGGTAGAAGCTGCTGGTCATGGTTTAGATACCGACAAACACGCAGCAACTATGACCAAGGGTAGTGTCGGAATTGTCGATGGAATGAAGACCTATGCAGTCTTTAAGGAAGATGGAGAGCTCGCGCCAGTTTACTCTATCTCAGCAGGTTTGGACTATCCAGGGGTTGGTCCAGAACATGCCTTCTTTAAAGACTCTGGTCGAGTAGAATATGTAGCAGCGACAGACGAAGAAGCTGTCCAAGCCTTGCTTTTATTAAGCAAAACAGAAGGAATCATCCCTGCAATTGAAAGCTCACATGCTATCGCTGAAGCAGTCAAACGCGCACCAAAACTAAGTAAAGATGAGATTATCATCATCAATGTCTCTGGTCGTGGAGACAAGGACGTAGCTGCCATTGCAGACTACCTTGAAGCTAAAAAATAAAAGATGGAAAAGATACAGAGATTTCTCTCACAGAGAGCTTGTGGTTGCTGAAAACAAGTAGAGAAAACTGTAAGATTGGGTCCATCTCAAACGAGAGAAGAATTCATAATTCTCAAGGGAGTGCCCTTTATCGCACAACCTGTTACAGGAGCTATCTGAGACAGGAATGAGAGATAGGAGAAATCCTATAATTGAGGTGGCACCGCGAATTTCGTCCTCACGCAAGTTATTTTGCGTGGGGATTTTTATATATTTTTCGTAGATATGGCTATCAGTTTTAAATTATGCTTCATCACTAGATAGATTTCTATAAAATATTTGCGAGCGAAGTGAGCATTGAACCGCTATTTCCCGCCATTGTGGTATTCTAGAGAAGCAAAGATGCTTCTCTAGAACGGAATTTTTGAGACCTAAGGCTCAAAAATTAGGGATGAAATTTCGGAGAAAGTTGCTCCCGTCCGCACTATTTAAGGGAAATAGAAAAAGGTAAGAAATTAAGACTAAAAGTCTATAAATTATTGACTGAAAGGGAAATTACAATGGAACGAATCATTCACGGAGATGTTTTATCACCAATCTTGGCGTATATGCGCTTAAATGGACAACACAAGGTCATACTTGAAAGTATCCCAAGAGAAAAGGGAAATGCTCGATTTTCTATCTTGGCCTATAATCCAGTTTTTGAAATTAAGTTTGAAAATGGAGTTCTTTATCAAAATGGGCAAGTCATTGATCGTGACCCCTTGGATTTCCTCTATGAAGTGACTCATAAAAGCCATCACCATTCAGACCTACCTTTTGGTGGTGGAGCGATTGGCTTTGTTGGCTATGATATGATTTCTCTCTATGAAGAAATTGGCCAGCTTCCTGAGGATACGATTGGGACGCCAGATATGCATTTCTTTGTTTACGAGAGTTATATGGTATTTGACCACAAGAAAGAAAAAATTCATATCATCGAGGATGCTCTCTACAGTGATCGAAGCAATGAAGAACTAGAAGCGGCTTTGGATCAAGTTTTAGAGGAGTTAAAAATCCTTGCTCCAAATGAATTTGAAGATTTGGACGTTTCTCCACTTCAGTTTAGACCACATATTGCACCTCAGAAATTTGAAGAGATGGTAGAAACAGCTCGCGACTTGATTCGCAATGGAGATATGTTCCAATGCGTGCTCAGTCAGCGTTTCTCCGCAGAAGTAACTGGAAATCCTTTTGACTTCTACAGAAATCTCCGAGTGACCAATCCATCAAATTACCTCTACTTTTATGACTTTGGAGATTATCAAATCATTGGTGCAAGTCCTGAGAGCTTGGTTTCCGTCAAGAATGGCATCGTGACAACCAATCCAATTGCAGGTACACGACCTAGAGGTGCCAATGATGAAGAAGATGCAGCACTTGCAAGTGATCTACTTTCTGATGAAAAGGAAACGGCAGAACACCGAATGCTAGTGGACCTAGGACGCAATGATATCGGTAGAATTGCTGAAACAGCCAGTGTCCAAGTTACAAAGTATATGGAAGTAGAACTTTTCCGCTATGTCATGCATTTGACCAGCGTAGTTAAAGGACGTTTGTTACCAGAACTGACTGCCACGGATGCCTTGAAGGCGACACTTCCGGCTGGAACAGTTTCTGGGGCCCCTAAGATTCGTGCTATGAAACGCATTTATGAATTAGAAACAGAGAAACGAGGCGTTTATGCAGGAGCTATCGGTTACCTATCAGCAACTGGAGACATGGACTTTGCCATTGCAATTCGAACCATGATTCTTAAAAATAAAACAGCCTACGTACAGGCTGGTGCAGGAATTGTTTATGATTCTATTGCCCAAAACGAATACCAAGAAACCATTAATAAAGCTAAATCTATGACTAGAATGGGAGAACTAAGACCATGATTTTACTGATTGATAATTATGATTCATTTACCTATAACTTGGCTCAATACATTGGGAATTTCGCAAAAGTTCAGGTTTTGAGAAATGATGATCCAAATCTTTATGAAGAAGCTACAAAGGCAGATGGACTGGTCTTTTCTCCTGGTCCAGGTTGGCCAGCTGATGCTGGGAAGATGGAAGAAATGATTCGTGATTTTGCAGGCAAGAAACCGATTCTAGGGATTTGTTTGGGGCACCAGGCCATCGCAGAAGTATTTGGTGGTAAGTTGGGTTTGGCTCCTAAAGTTATGCACGGCAAACAAAGCCAGATTCGATTTGAGACTCCTTCCGTTCTCTATCAAGGAATCGAGGACAATCGTCCAGTCATGCGTTACCACAGTATTTTAATTGAAGAGATGCCAGAAGAGTTTGAAGTGACAGCTCGTTCGACAGATGACCAAGCCATTATGGGGATTCAACACAAAACCTTGCCGATTTATGGCTTGCAGTATCATCCAGAAAGTATTGGAACACCAGATGGCCTATCTTCTATTCAGAATTTTATCGAGAAAGTTGTAAAGTGAGGGAAATAAAATGAAAGAAATTATTGAAAAATTAGCGAACTTTGAAGATTTATCAAGTGTTGAAATGACAGATGTGATCGAACGCATCGTAACAGGGCGAGTGACAGAAGCACAAATCGCTTCACTTCTTTTAGCCCTTAAGATGAAGGGAGAAACACCTGAGGAAAGAACAGCCCTCGCTCAAGTTATGAGAGGACATGCTCAACACATTCCAACCAATATTCAAGATGCTATGGATAACTGCGGTACGGGTGGAGATAAGTCATTTAGCTTTAACATTTCAACAACTGCAGCCTTTGTCTTAGCAGGTGGAGGAATCCATATGGCTAAACATGGTAATCGTTCAATTTCCTCTAAATCTGGTTCAGCAGATGTCTTGCAAGCTTTGGGAATCAATATTGACCTCAAGCCAGCACAATTAGGTAAGGTATTTGATCAAACAGGAATTGTCTTTCTCTTTGCCAAAAACATGCACCCAGCTATGAAATATATCATGCCAGCACGCTTGGAATTGGGAATTCCAACCATCATGAATTTGACAGGTCCACTGATTCACCCAATGGTCTTGGAAACACAGCTTCTAGGAATTAGTCGTCCAGAACTTCTAGAAAGTACGGCTCAGGTTTTGAAAAACATGGGTCGCAAACGTGCTATCGTAGTAGCTGGTCCAGAAGGATTGGATGAAGCTGGTTTGAATGGTACTACCAGCATTGCCCTTCTTGAAAATGGTGAAATCACTTTGTCAACCTTTACCCCAGAAGATTTGGGAATGGAACGCATTGCCATTGAGGACATTCGTGGCGGAAATGCTCATGAGAATGCAGCCATCCTTGTCAGCGTTCTTAATAATGAACCAAGTCCATTCTTGGAAACAACAGTCTTAAATGCTGGTCTTGGTTTCTATGCTAATGGTAAGGTAGATAGTATCAAAGATGGAGTTGAAATGGCACGCCAAGTGATTGCCAGTGGTAAGGCCCTTGAAAAACTCAGACTATTACAGGAGTATCAAAGATGAGTCAGGAATTTTTGTCACGTATCTTAGAGCAGAAGGCGCGTGAAGTTGAAAAGATGGAACGAGAGGAACTTCAGCCCTTGCGAGAAAGCTATCGTTTGGCTGAATATTTGAAAAACCATCAAGAACGTCTGCAAATTATTGCAGAGGTCAAGAAGGCGAGTCCAAGTATGGGTGATATCAACCTGGATGTAGATATCGTTCAACAGGCCCAGACTTACGAGGCTAATGGTGCGGTTATGATTTCTGTTCTGACAGATGAAGTTTTCTTCAAGGGGCATTTGGATTACCTTCGTGATATTTCCAGTCAGGTACAGATTCCGACGCTGAACAAGGACTTTATCATCGATGAAAAGCAAATCATCCGTGCTCGCAATGCAGGTGCGACAGTTATCTTACTCATCGTAGCGGCTTTATCAGAAGAACGCCTCAAGGAACTGTATGACTATGCGACAGAGCTTGGTCTAGAAGTTTTGGTGGAAACTCATAATCTTGCTGAACTGGAAGTTGCTCATAGACTTGGAGCTCAAATTATCGGTGTCAATAATCGTAATTTAACAACCTTTGAAGTTGACTTGCAGACCAGCGTAGACTTGGCCCAATACTTTAAGGATGATTGCTTCTACATTTCCGAATCTGCTATTTTTACAGAGGAGGATGCAAAACGTGTTGCACCATACTTTAACGGAATTTTAGTAGGAACAGCTCTCATGCAGGCAGAAGATGTAGCCCAGAGAATCAAGGAGTTGCAGATTGACAAAGGTTAAGATTTGTGGCTTATCGACAAAAGAAGCGGTAAAAACAGCTGTGTCGGCTGGAGCAGACTACATTGGTTTTGTCTTTGCTCCTAGTAAAAGACAGGTGACCTTGGAACAGGCTGCTGAGCTAGCAAAGCTCATTCCTGCAGATGTAAAAAAGGTTGGAGTATTTGTTTCACCCAGTCGGGCAGAACTGTTAGAAGCGGTAGACAAAGTTGGTTTGGACTTTGTACAAGTTCACGGTCAGGTAGTAGATAAATTATTTGAAAATTTACCTTGTGGCAGCATTCAGGCTGTTCAGGTTGATGAAGGGGGGCATGTACCCAATTCTCAGGCAGACTATCTACTCTTTGACGCTCCTGTTGCAGGAAGTGGACAAACCTTTGACTGGGGTCAACTGGATACGACAGAACTAGCCCAGCCTTTCTTCATCGCAGGCGGGCTAAATGAGGACAATGTAGCAAGAGCAATTCAGCATTTCTCTCCCTTTGCAGTAGATGTATCAAGCGGAGTAGAAACAGACGGACGAAAAGATCATGAAAAGATTAGAAGATTTATAGAGAGGGTAAAGAATGGCATATCAAGAACCAAATAAAGATGGATTTTACGGAAAATTCGGTGGACGTTTTGTCCCAGAAACATTGATGACAGCAGTATTGGAATTGGAAGAGGCTTATCGTGAAAGTCAGGCAGATCCAAGTTTCCAAGAAGAGTTAAACCAACTTTTGCACCAGTATGTAGGTCGTGAAACTCCCCTTTACTACGCAAAAAACTTGACCCAGCATATCGGCGGAGCCAAGATTTACCTTAAACGTGAAGACCTCAACCATACAGGCGCCCACAAGATTAACAATGCCTTAGGACAAGTTCTCCTCGCTAAACGCATGGGCAAGAAGAAAATTATTGCTGAAACAGGTGCCGGTCAACATGGTGTGGCAACTGCAACAGCTGCAGCACTCTTTAACATGGAATGTACCATCTACATGGGCGAGGAAGATGTCAAGCGCCAGGCACTCAATGTCTTTCGTATGGAACTTTTGGGTGCCAAGGTAGAGGCTGTGACAGACGGATCTCGCGTGCTCAAGGATGCAGTCAATGCAGCCCTTCGTTCATGGGTGGCAAATATCGATGATACCCACTATATCCTAGGTTCAGCCTTAGGGCCCCATCCTTTCCCAAAAATTGTTCGAGACTTCCAAAGTGTTATCGGTCGAGAAGCCAAGCAACAGTACCTTGATTTGACAGGTCGAGATTTACCAGATGCCCTAGTAGCCTGTGTTGGTGGTGGTTCGAATGCCATCGGGCTCTTCCATCCATTTGTGGAAAATGAGTCAGTAGCTATGTATGGTGCTGAAGCAGCAGGACTCGGTGTGGATACAGAGCACCACGCAGCTACCTTGACCAAGGGTCGTCCAGGTGTTCTTCACGGCTCTCTCATGGATGTACTTCAAGATGCTCATGGTCAAATCCTAGAAGCTTTCTCAATCTCAGCAGGTTTGGACTATCCTGGTATCGGTCCAGAACATTCTCATTACCATGATATCAAACGTGCGACCTATGTACCAGTGACAGACGAGGAAGCCTTGGAAGGATTCCAACTCTTGTCTCGTGTGGAAGGAATTATCCCTGCCTTGGAGTCTAGTCACGCTATCGCTTTCGCAGTGAAATTGGCCAAAGAACTTGGACCAGACAAGTCTATGATTGTCTGTCTATCAGGTCGTGGGGACAAGGATGTAGTTCAAGTTAAAGACAGATTGGAAGCAGACGCAGCAAAGAAGGGAGAAGCTCATGCCTAAGACTCTAACAGAAAAATTGAACGCTATCAAAGCAACTGGAAAAGGAATTTTTGTTCCCTATATCATGGCTGGAGACCACGAAAAAGGATTAGATGGTCTCGCTGAAACAATCCACTTTTTAGAAGACTTGGGTGTGTCTGCCATTGAGATAGGAGTTCCCTTTTCAGACCCAGTTGCAGATGGTCCAGTTATAGAAGAAGCTGGTTTGCGTAGCTTAGCCCAAGCGACCTCTACTCGGGCTCTAGTCGAAACCTTGAAAACCATTGAAACAGAAATCCCGCTTGTCATCATGACCTACTTTAATCCTCTCTTTCAATACGGTGTTGAGAAATTTGTCAAAGATCTTGCTGATACAGCGGTCAAAGGTTTGATTATTCCAGACCTCCCTCATGAACATGCTAATTTTGTAGAGCCCTTCTTGGCAGATACAGACATTGCTTTGATTCCACTTGTAAGCTTAACGACAGGAATGGAGCGTCAAAAAGAACTCATTGAGGGAGCTGAAGGTTTTGTCTATGCTGTTGCTATTAACGGAGTGACAGGAAAATCAGGAAACTACCGAGATGATTTGGACAAGCACTTGGCTCAACTTCATCAAGTGGCACATATTCCAGTATTGACAGGTTTTGGTGTATCCACACAGGCTGATGTAGAACGTTTCAATGAGGTATCGGATGGCGTTATCGTCGGTTCCAAGATTGTTAAGGCTCTGCATGAAGGACAAGTAGCAGAAATCGCTGACTTTATCCGAGAAGCACTAGCTTACCAAAAATAATCATACAAGCGGCCAGCAAGAGGAAAGGCACAAAAGGAAGTCTTTCCTTTTTCTTTAGTAGGAGAAAGGCTAGGATACCAGTCGTGGAGGCAAATTGAATTAAAATCAGCATTTCAGTTAGGCTAAAAATAAGTGCACAAGAAGCCAGAAAGAGAAAATCTCCAGCACCTATGCGGATATCGATAAAGTGAGCCAAAATTCCCAAGATAAGAAAGAAAATCATAACTAGATTCCAACCACAGCAAACTATGAGGAATAAGTGAAAAGTCAGCCAGACTAGCAAGGGATATTCTTGATGACGAAAGTCGTAGATGCCTAAGGTCAAGCCAGCGGCGATCAAAATGACTTGATTCAAAGTTAGAAATCCCAAAGAAAAAGTTAGAAAGAGTAGCCCCAAGAATAACTCAAAGAGGGTATACCAGAAAGGATAGTGGGCCTTGCAATAGCGACAGCGAAAGCCATGGACTACTTGAGAGACAATCGGAATCAAATCCAGTGATTTCAAGCGAGTCTGACAAGAATCACAGTGACTAGCAGGGAAAACAATGGATTGCTCAGGGAAACGATCAATGACCAATCCTAGAAAGGAAGCAAGAATCGTTCCAACAAGAAAAATGTAAAGATGAATCATACTTATTTATTCGGAAAAAATAAGAGAAAGAGTATAATAGTTGGATATAGGAGAAGTTTTAGGAGCAAATATGAAAATTCACTTTGAAAAAGGACTTCAGTTAGAAAATGCCCAACTCATTTGTCAGTGGTCTAATGCCTTGGGAGAAAGTTTTCAGAAGCAATGGATGGGGCCAAAGATTTCTTATCCCTTGATTGCCCAATCCTTGCAAAAGATGGAAGGGATTTTTTCCATTTTTGTTGGAGAAGAGTTTGTAGGCATCATCCAGCAAATCAAACTAGAAGATAAAAATCTTCATATCGGAAGATTTCTCATAGCTCCACAGAAGCAGGGGAAAGGATTAGGTCGGAAAGTTTTGCAAGACTTCGTTCAAGAAATGTTTGAAAATAAAGAAATAGAGAGTATTTCCCTAACGGTTTTTGAATCAAATCAAATAGCTAGAGACCTCTACCAAAAAGAGGGATTTGAAATCGTTCAAACCATTGAAGTTCCAGAACGTAAATACATAATGAGAAAATCTAGGTAAGAACTAAATTACACTAGAAACTGTCCCCTTACAATTTTTAATTCTCAAACTTGTTGCAGAGAAATTTTCTTGATAAAATAGATACATGACTAGATATAAAGCTATAATTTCTTATGATGGCTACGCTTTTGCTGGTTTTCAGCGACAACCTCACGCGCGTAGTGTCCAAGAGGAAATTGAAAAAACTTTAACCAAATTAAATAAAGGACAAGCTATTACCATTCATGGCGCTGGGCGAACAGATAGTGGTGTTCATGCATTAGGCCAGGTCATCCATTTTGATCTTCCCTATCAGATGGATGAGGAAAAGCTTCGCTTTGCTCTCGATACTCAAAGTCCTGAAGATATCGATGTGATTTCGATTGAGATAGTGGCTGACGATTTTCATTGCCGTTATGCCAAGCATAGCAAGACCTACGAGTTTATCGTAGATAGAGGACGTCCTAAAAATCCTATGCGTCGTCATTATGCGACTCATTATCCTTATCCACTAGATGTGGAGCGGATGCAGCTTGCTGTAAAAAAACTAGAGGGAACACATGACTTTACTGGTTTTACGGCATCAGGTACTAGTGTAGAGGATAAGGTTAGGACGATCACGGAAGCTAGTCTTAGGGTTGATGAAACAGGGCAGTTTTTGACCTTTACTTTCTCTGGCAATGGCTTCCTCTATAAGCAGATTCGAAATATGGTCGGAACCCTGCTGAAAATTGGCAACAACCGTATGCCAGTTGAACAGATTGACCTCATCTTGGAGAAAAAAGACAGACAGTTGGCAGGTCCAACTGCAGCACCTAATGGTTTGTATTTAAAGGAGATTCGTTATGAAGAATAATCGTATTTTAGCACTTTCAGGAAATGATATTTTTAGTGGTGGTGGATTGGCAGCAGACCTTGCGACCTACACCTTGAATGGCTTGCATGGATTTGTAGCCATGACCTGCTTGACTGCTTTGACAGAAAATGGCTTTGAAGTCTTTCCAACTGATGAAACTATTTTCCAACAACAGTTGGATAGCCTCAAGAGTGTAGACTTCGGAGGGATTAAGATTGGTCTCTTGCCGACAGTCGGTGTTGCTGAGAAAGCCTTGAATTTCATCAAGGAACGTGAAGGAGTTCCAGTAGTCTTGGACCCTGTATTGGTTTGTAAGGAAACGCACGACGTTGCAGTCAGTGAGCTATGTCAAGAGTTGATTCGCTTTTTCCCTTATGTATCTGTGATTACTCCGAATCTTCCTGAGGCGGAATTGCTTGCAGACCAAAAGATTGAAACCGTAGAAGATATGAAGGCTGTAGCCAAAAAACTACATGATTTGGGTGCACCAGCAGTGATTATCAAGGGTGGAAATCGCCTCAGTCAGGATAAGGCTGTGGATGTCTTTTATGATGGGGAGAATTTCACTATTCTTGAAAATCCAGTTATCCAAGGACAAAATGCTGGTGCAGGATGTACCTTTGCATCAAGTATTGCTAGCCAGCTAGTTAAGGGAGAGGAACTATTACCAGCAATTGAAAGTTCCAAAGCCTTTGTTTACCGTGCCATTGCACAAGCAGATCAATATGGAGTGAGACAGTATGAAGCAAACCAAAACAACTAAAATTGCCCTAGTATCCATCTTGGCAGCTAGTTCTGTCGTATTGGGGTATTTTATAAAAATCCCGACACCAACTGGGTTTCTAACACTTTTGGACGTTGGAGTCTTCTTCACAGCCTTTTATTTTGGCAGTCGTGAAGGGGCCGTTGTTGGAGGTTTAGCAGGATTTCTTATTGACCTCATTTCAGGCTACCCTCAGTGGATGATTTTTAGCTTAATTAACCATGGTTTCCAAGGCTATTTCGCAGGTTTTAAAGGGAAATGGCAATGGCTAGGCTTAGTCTTAGCGACTTTATTCATGGTAGCTGGCTATGCCTTGGCATCAGCTTGGATGAATGGTTGGGGTGCAGCTATTCCAGAAATCATTCCAAATCTCATGCAAAATATCGTTGGAATGACTTTAGGATTTCTTCTTTGTCATAGTGTAAAGAAATTCAGATAATAGTGAAAAAGGAAACCTACCCCGAACTATTAGGGAACTATTGAAAAAACTCTGATTATTTGCTAAAATGAAAGCTATGAAAACACTCTACGATGTGCAACAATTTCTCAAACAGTTTGGTATCATTGTCTATATGGGAAAACGTCTCTATGACATTGAACTGATGAAGATCGAGCTATCTCGAATCTATGATGCAGGCTTGATGGACAAGCTGGATTATCTTGAAGCAGAAGCTGTTCTTCGCAGAGAGCACAAACTAGAATTAGACTATTTAGAAAAAAATGGAGATTAGGTAATATGGTAACTTGGGTATTATGGGGACTTATTATAGCGATGTTGGCTTGGATGGGATATAACTATCTTCGTATTCGTCGTGCAGCAAAAATTGTAGACAATGCAGAGTTTGAGTCTTTGATTCGTACAGGTCAGTTGATTGATTTGCGTGATCCAGCTGACTTCCACAGAAAACATATCCTCGGAGCTCGTAATATTCCTTCAAGTCAATTGAAGACAAGTCTGGCAGCTCTTCGCAAGGATAAACCTGTCCTTCTCTATGAAAACCAACGTGCGCAACGTGTCACAAATGCAGCACTTTTCTTGAAAAAACAAGGTTTCTCAGAAATCTATATCCTCTCTTACGGATTGGATTCTTGGACAGGGAAGGTGAAATCGAATTAACAATGTGAAAAAACTTGTCACATATGTTTAATATAAAGTCTTGGCTTTTTATGGTATAATTGTTAGTATAAAATTTAAGGAGTTTTTTGAAGATGAAAGAAAAGAAAAAACCATCACTTGTTTTAGGTATCCTATCTATCGTCCTTGGTTTGCTATCTCCAATCGTAGGTCTCGTTTTGGGGATTATTGGTCTAGTCTTGGCTAATTCACATCAAAAAGAATCTGAATTAGATTACAAAACAGAACGAATTCTTAATATCGTAGGGATTGTAATTTCTGTAGTTAACTGGGTTGCAGGGCTCATCTTAATGATGCACTAATCAGGATTCTAACAAAAAAAGCTTTATCTTTAAAAGCTTTTTTTGTTTTATCCAATTGCTAAAACTAATTTTTATAGTATTATTCATTTGTATGAGTTTAAGGAGTTTTTAGAATATGCAAGAAAAGAAAAAAGCGTCACTTGTTTTAGGGATCTTGTCTATCATTCTTGGTCTGCTGTCGCCAGTGGTAAGTTTGATTTTGGGTATTATTGGTCTAGTCTTAGCTAACTCACATCAAAAAGAATCTGGCCTAGACTATAAGAGAGAGAAAAATCTGTCCATCCTAGGGATTGTAATTTCTGCACTTCACTTTATTTTAGGTGTCATGGTATTTATACGCTAAATTAGATTTTAAAAAGCTTTATTTGTTTAAAGCTTTTTTTGTTTTATCCACTGTTTTCTAAGTAATTTTTAATAACCTGTAATTCTTCTTTGTTTAGAAGTCGGCAATCACCTTCTGCTAGTTCAGAGTCCAATATAAAATCTCCAAATTGAACTCGTTTGAGAGCAGTGACCTTGACACCGACTGAGAGGAACATTTTTTTGACCTGATGAAATTTCCCCTCAGAGATGGTGATAGTGGCTTGGCTGAGACTAGGACTTGAGGATAAAATCTCAAGTTGAGCAGGTTTACAAACAGTTCCATCAAGAAAAACAATTCCATCTTTAAACTCTTGAATATGGTCGGGAGTTAGTGGCCCATTGACCTCTACTTGGTAAGTTTTATCCACATGATACTGAGGATGGAGGAGTTGAAAACCTAGGGGACCATTATCCGTTAAGAGGAGGAGACCCGTCGTATCCCGATCCAGACGGCCGATGGCGTAGAGTTGGTCAGACTGGAGATGCTGAGGAAGAAGGTCCATGACAGTTGGGAGTTTTTTATCCTTGCTTGCAGTTACGACTCCGTTTTGCTTGTGTAGCATGAGGTAGGTGTGTTCATATCCTTGGATTTTTCTATCTTTGAAAATCAGCTCTTGCAACCCTGTATCAACATTCTGAGCAAGGGAACGAGCAAGGTGTCCATCTACAAAGATTTCTTTTTTCAGAAGAGCTTGTTTCATGGCCTTACGGCTGATTTTTTCCTGGGCTAATAATTTATCTAAACGCATACCAGCCTATCTTATCACAAGTCGGGATTTTTGAAAAGAAAAGAGAAGGAATGAATTTTCTTTTGAAAACATTTACACTTACTTGAATTAAGTCATTTGCTTAAAATTGTGGTATAATCGTTCAGTTAGAAAATAAATTTTTGAATACAATAGAGGAAATCATGACAAAATTAAGAGAAGATATCCGTAATATCGCGATTATCGCCCACGTCGACCACGGTAAAACGACCCTCGTTGACGAATTATTGAAACAATCTGAAACTCTTGACGCGCGTACAGAATTAGCTGAGCGTGCAATGGACTCAAACGATATTGAAAAAGAGCGTGGAATCACTATCCTTGCGAAAAATACAGCAGTTGCCTACAACGGAACTCGTATCAACATCATGGACACACCAGGACACGCGGACTTCGGTGGAGAAGTTGAGCGTATCATGAAAATGGTTGACGGTGTTGTTTTGGTTGTAGATGCCTACGAAGGAACTATGCCACAGACTCGTTTCGTATTGAAAAAAGCCTTGGAACAAGACCTTGTACCAATCGTTGTGGTTAACAAAATTGATAAGCCATCAGCTCGTCCAGCAGAAGTAGTGGATGAAGTCTTGGAACTTTTCATCGAGCTTGGTGCGGATGATGAACAACTTGACTTCCCAGTCGTTTATGCGTCAGCGATCAACGGAACATCTTCATTGTCAGATGATCCAGCGGATCAAGAAAAGACCATGGCGCCAATCTTTGACACCATTATTGATCACATCCCAGCTCCAGTTGATAACTCAGATGAGCCTCTTCAATTCCAAGTGTCTCTTCTTGACTACAATGACTTCGTAGGACGTATCGGTATCGGACGTATCTTCCGTGGTAGTGTCAAGGTTGGGGACCAAGTTACCCTTTCTAAACTTGACGGAACAACGAAGAACTTCCGTGTTACAAAACTCTTCGGTTTCTTTGGTTTGGAACGTCGTGAAATCCAAGAAGCCAAAGCTGGAGATTTGATTGCGGTTTCTGGTATGGAAGATATCTTCGTCGGAGAAACCATTACTCCTACAGACGCAGTTGAAGCACTTCCAATCCTACACATTGATGAGCCGACTCTTCAAATGACTTTCTTAGTTAATAATTCACCATTTGCTGGTAAAGAAGGTAAATGGGTCACTTCACGTAAGGTTGAAGAGCGCCTTCAAGCAGAATTGCAAACAGACGTTTCCCTTCGTGTAGACCCAACTGATTCACCAGATAAATGGACGGTTTCAGGACGTGGAGAATTGCACTTGTCAATCCTTATCGAAACCATGCGTCGTGAAGGTTATGAGCTTCAAGTATCTCGTCCAGAAGTTATCGTAAAAGAAATCGATGGTGTTAAATGTGAGCCATTTGAACGTGTTCAAATCGACACACCAGAAGAGTACCAAGGATCTGTTATCCAAAGTCTTTCTGAACGTAAAGGTGAAATGTTGGATATGATTTCAACTGGTAATGGTCAAACTCGTTTGGTTTTCCTTGTTCCTGCGCGTGGTTTGATTGGATACTCAACTGAGTTCTTGTCAATGACTCGTGGTTACGGTATCATGAACCATACCTTCGACCAATACTTGCCATTGATTCCAGGTGAAATCGGTGGACGTCACCGTGGTGCACTTGTTTCTATCGATACTGGTAAGGCAACAACATACTCTATCATGTCTATCGAAGAACGTGGAACAATCTTTGTTAACCCAGGTACTGAGGTTTACGAAGGAATGATCATCGGTGAAAACTCTCGTGAAAATGACTTGACTGTTAATATTACGAAAGCGAAACAAATGACCAACGTTCGTTCAGCAACTAAGGACCAAACAGCGGTTATCAAGACTCCTCGTATCTTGACTCTTGAAGAATCACTTGAGTTCTTGAACGACGATGAATACATGGAAGTAACGCCTGAATCTATTCGTTTGCGTAAACAAATCCTTAACAAGGCAGAGCGTGAGAAAGCAAACAAAAAGAAAAAATCAGCTGAATAAGAGCTAGAAAGAGCAGAAAATGGTCTATTTAATCATAGGGATTTTATTACTCTTACTCTACATATTTGCGACACCTCAAAGTATCAAGGGAACAGTTAATATTGTAATTCTTGTTTTTGGTCTCGTTTCCCTCGTGATTTTGCTCATGTTGTCCATCCTACAAATCTTTCAGCTACCAACAGAATTCTTTATCACAGTAGCCATGCTGGTCCTTACTTACTTTAGTTTGCGAGATATATCCTTAATGTCGGTGAAAAAGAGATAGGTAAGTAGCTTTGGGGTTCTACTAGGATTCGGTAAATATTTTGATAAAACATAACTACCACAAGTGAAGTCAGTAAAACTGAGTTTACTTGTGGTTTTTGCTTTGTAGAATCTAGAAATTTAGGCTTTTTCAGCTTCATCGCCCTTCTACTTTCATTCACTAGATTTTTATTAAGTAGCAGATAATAGAAGAACTTCTGGGAGGAAATTACGTTCTTACTGTGAATGTTTACAAAGAATCAGGATACTTTTCTTTAAAAATTGGATAAAGAAGCTAACCATAGCAATTTTATTATTCAAATCCTTTGTAGACGTTTACTATTTTTGATATACTGGGAAAAGGAATAGATACGAAATTGGAGTTTGTCATGAAAAAACATCATTTTAAAGCAAAACAACGCTTTTCTTTGAGAAAGTATGCAGTAGGAACTTGTTCCGTCTTATTGGGAACGAGTTTGTTTTTTGTAGGTACAAGTGGAAATGCTGTACTTGCAGAGGAGAGGATTCCCCAGCTAGTGTCACACTATGTGGAGGATAAAGACTTGCCTGAATCTTTGAAGGCTGAACTACTTTGGTTTGAAGAAAATGCTATCAAAGTGGAGGAAGGTAAGGATTATTACTTCGTCTACCGTAAGTCTGCTACCAAGTTACCTGATACTGGCTTGTTTTCAAATGCTATCCTACCTGTCTTAGGTACAGGTATCTTGTTAGTTTCGCTCACTCTCATTAAAAAGAGAAAAGTGGCCTCTCTCTTTCTAGTGACAGTTTTGGCTGTAGGTGGGACTGCACTATCAGTTTCTGCCTTGGAGAACTTAGTAGAGCTTCGTCCAGCTCTTGTCAAAACAGTTGCAGGAGAATTTTTGCCTAGTCCAGAAAGTATTGAGGGGTATGAATTTACAGGCTATTATTTTGTAAGGGGAAATGGAGAAGTTTCTAGAAATGAAAATACAAAACCTCATTCTCCACAAGTAGATAAGGTAGAATCCACCTCAATTCCAGACGAAGGTACTCCGAGCTTGGTAGAGGTGAAGCCAGAGCTAGAGGTCACGACAGAAGCCGTTGCCTATGATACTGTTTATCAGGACGATCCAGACTTGCTTAAGGGTCAAACCCGCCTTATTCGAGCAGGCGTTGCAGGCGAGCGCACTATTTTAACGGAAGTCACGACTGTAGATGGCAAGGAAGACCGCCAAGTTAAATCCAACACCGTAACCTTGGATCCAATTTCCGAAATCATCGCAGTAGGTACTAAGGTAGAATCCACTTCAATTCCAAGCGAAGGTACTCCAAGCTTGATCCAAGTGAAGCCAGAGCTTGAAGTTACGACAGAAGCCATTGCTTATGATACTATTTATCAGGATGATCCAGACTTGCTTAAGGGTCAAACACGTGTCATTCAAGCAGGAGTAGCTGGCGAGCGCACTATTTTAACGGAAGTGACGACTGTAGATGGCAAGGAAGACCGCCAAGTTAAATCCAACACTGTAACCTTAGAACCAGTTACTGAAATCATAGCAGTAGGCACTAAGGTAGAATCCACCTCTATTCCAAGCGAAGGTACTCCAAGCTTGGTCGAGGTGAAACCAGAACTTGAAGTTACGACAGAAGCCGTTGCTTATGATACTATTTATCAGGATGATCCAGACTTGCTTAAGGGTCAAACCCGCCTTATTCGAGCAGGCGTTCCAGGCGAGCGCACTATTTTAACGGAAGTCACGACTGTAGATGGCAAGGAAGACCGCCAAGTCAAATCCAATACTGTAACCTTAGAACCAGTTTCAGAAATCATAGCAGTAGGCACTAAGGTAGAATCCACCTCAATTCCAAGCGAAGGTACTCCAAGCTTGGTCGAGGTGAAACCAGAGCTTGAAGTTGCGACAGAAGCCGTTGCTTATGACAGTATTCATCAGGACGATACAGACTTGCTTAAGGGTGAAACTCGTGTTGTTCGAGCAGGCGTTCCAGGTGAGCGTACTATCTTAACGGAAGTGACGGCTGTAGATGGCAAGGAGGTCCGCCAAGTCAAATCCAATACTGTAACCTTAGAGCCAGTTTCCGAAATTATCGCAGTAGGCACTAAGGTAGAATCCACTTCAATTCCAAGTGAAGGTGCTCCAAGCTTGGTAGAGGTGAAGCCAGAGCTTGAAGTAACGACAGAAGCCATTGCTTATGATACTATTCATCAGGACGATCCAGACATGCTTAAGGGTCAAACTCGTGTTGTTCAAGCAGGCGTCGCAGGTGAGCGTACGATCTTAACGGAAGTGACGGCTGTAGATGGCAAGGAGGTCCGCCAAGTCAAATCCAATACTGTAACCTTTGAGCCAGTTTCCGAAATTATCGCAGTAGGCACTAAGGTAGAATCCACTTCAATTCCAAGTGAAGGTACTCCGAGCTTGGTCGAGGTTAAGCCAGAGCTTGAAGTTACGACAGAAGCCATTGCTTATGATATTATTCATCAGGATGATCCAGACTTGCTTAAGGGTGAAACCCGCCTTATCCGAGCAGGTGTAGCAGGCGAGCGCACTATTTTAACAGAAGTGACGACTGTAGATGGCAAGGAAGACCGCCAAGTCAAATCCAACACTGTAACTGTGGATCCAATTTCCGAAATCATAGCAGTAGGCACTAAGGTAGAATCCACTTCAACTCCAAGTGAAGGTACACCAAGCTTGGTCGAGGTGAAACCAGAGCTAGAGGTCACGACAGAAGCCGTTGCCTATGATACTATTCATCAGGACAATCCAGACTTACTCAAGGGGCAAACCCGCCTTATCCAAGCAGGCGTTGCAGGTGAGCGCACGATCTTAACGGAAGTGACGACTGTAGATGGTAAGGAAGACCGCCAGGTCAAATCCAATACTGTAACTTTAGAGCCAGTTTCCGAAGTCATCGCGGTAGGCACTAAGGTAGAATCCACCTCAATTCCAAGTGAAGGAACTCCAAGCTTGGTCGAGGTGAAGCTAGAACTTGAGGTCACGACAGAAGCCGTTGCCTATGATACTATTCATCAGGAAGATCCGGACTTGCTTAAGGGTCAAACACGTGTCATTCAGGCAGGCGTCGCAGGCGAGCGCACTATTTTAACCGAGGTGAGGACTGTAGATGGCAAGGAAGTCCGCCAACTCAAATCCAATACTGTAACCTTGGAGCCAGTTACCGAAATTATCGCAGTAGGCACTAAGGTAGAGTCGGCCCCAGTTCCAGAACCTAAGATTGAAACCCAAACAATCCCATATAAAACAATCTATCAAGCAGATGACAGCCAAGAAGTCGGTTCTAGAAAAACGAAAACACATGGGGTCAATGGACAAGTAGAAACCACTACCCGATATACAAGAGATCAAACCAGTGGTCAGATTACAGAGTCTAGTACATCAAAAACTCTGGTAGAAAAGGTAGATGAGGTTGTTCTAGTTGGGACCAAACCAAGTGTAGAAACAAAGGTCATCGCAAATAATACGATATATGAAGCGGACCCGACACTTCCTTATCAAACAGAAAAAGTTGCTGTTCCTGGTAAGGAAGGAAGCGAAAAAACGACTACCACCTATCAAGTAGATGCTCAGACAGGTCAGGTTACAGAAAGAGAACACCAAAAAGAAGTAACAGCTCCGATTGATAAGGTAGTGAAGGTCGGAAATGTCCAAACCATTGTGACCCCAATTCCAATCAAGGAGGAACGCCGTCAGGATCCAACACTTGAGAAGGACCTTGAAAAAGTAGAAAGCCAGGGCGAGCCTGGCGAGACCACCACTACCAGAGTTTATGAAGTGAATCCTCAAACAGGTGAAATGCTATCACACACGGAAACAAGTGCTGTGACAAAAGCAATGAAGCCAAAGATCATCTTGGTGGGAAGCAAAGAAAACAAACCTCATCTTCTTCCGGTGAATACGGAGTTGGAAAATGCCATTGATGTAAGACCGGCTAGCCAAGGAATGAAGGCTGTAGATTTACTTTCCAATGCTTACGTGACAAATGCTCTCAGACCAAATATTCTGGGGCGGGATGTAATTAGTAAGAAGATTGAACTCAAAAAGACAAATCCTACTATTACAGATGAAGAGGTTAAAGAAGTCCTTCGCAAAGAATATCTAGAGAGATTATCTATTAAAGACACACTTGAAGAAACGAAAAAGACCCTAGATACAGACCTTAAAAAAGTTGTAGCTCATACCTTGAGTGTGCTCGGAAATACAGCGGAAAGCAGAGCTAAGGTTCAGGCAGATTTAGAATCTAATAAGGAAAAGATTCTCCTAGGTTTAACCTATATCAATCGTTTCTACAATATTGATTTTGGCAAGACCAACATCCGTGATATTCTTGCCTACAATCCAAGCTCCTTTGGCAAGAAGGTGACGTCATTAGAATGGCTAACATCTCTGGGTTCAATGAGTTATGATGAGATGAAACTGGTCAATAGTCCTCGAACATTTGAAACATACTTTGGAAAAGTAACCGATAAGTCAACCCTATTAGACTTTCTAGATTATAACCGAACAACCTTTACAAACATGGATGGTGATACTTGGTTGAAGGACGCTACAAAAGCCATCGTTGTTGAGAAAAAATCTAAAGAAAAAACAGATGAAAATGTCAGTCTCTACACGAAGTTGACCTCTGATCCTGCCAAGTATGGGGCAGAACCTCAACAGATTGATAATCGCAAACAGTTTAACATGGCTACACTTCTAGGCCTAGTGAATATCAAGGAACCGAGCATATATGCCATTACTAATATGGCAACTGTTTCCTACGGAAATATCGGAACTTATATGGATAGCTCACTGGCTCAGAGCAATCCTGCTCAATATAAGGCTGAATTGGAAAAAGTGAAGGCTTTGGTTGAATTGACAGCTGAGCGTCAGGCTACTTATGTTGATACGCTTTATAGAATCACTAAAAAAGACAATCAATCAAAACTAGTAACCAACCGTTTGATTGTGGATACTATGAAAAAGTATACTAGCAAGCAAAATGCAGGCATTAAGGAAACCTGGTCTAAGGAGTTTGGTTCAGAGGCGGATAAGGGAGTCAAGGACTTCATGTCTCCGTTAGGCATGTATTCTCCGTCCCAATCAGTTGGTGCTGAGGCAAATGGTGCTGGTGTGCGTTACTTTATTGATAGGGTCTTGGACGATCGAGGGTCAGCAACCTATTCTCATGAAATGACTCACTTGTTGGATCGCACAGTCCTCTTTAACAATTATGGTCGACGAGATGGTACTGGGGCAGAATTCTATGCACGTGGAATCTTTGAAAATTCCTACACTCCGGAAATGGATAGCTACTTTAACTTGAACTTTGTCTATGACGAGAGTGACAAAGACAGTTTCTACAACAAGACACCTGAGCGCTTTAAATCAGCCGCAGATTTGAAAGAATATATGCATGGTAGTTTCGATGTTCTCTATACTTTAGATTATCTAGAAGCTGAGGCAAGTCGAGGATTGTCAGCTGCGGATAAGGCAGTCTACTTCAAGCAACTCTTGCCAAGTGCGACAAGTGGTTCAAGAACTCCTGTTCCTTATCCAAATCCATCAGTCAAACCAACCCACCAGAGCGAGGAAATCAAGGCCTTGACCGAGGCAGATGCTAGCAAGCTAGGCGATGTTCATAGTTTGATTGACAATCATATCGTGGTAAATCGCTATATCATTAAAGGATTCACGGCTACCGGGAAAGTAGATGCCAATGGTTATTATACCGTTGATATGTTTGATACGATTTATGGTGTCAACGAAAATGATAAGGGAATGAGTGGTGATATCAGCTTTAGAAAACAAGCCTTTGAACTCATGGCAGGTCTTGGCTATTACGAAGGTTTCGTTCCTTATGTCTCTAATCAGTACAAGCAAGATGCTGAAAAAGAGAATCGTCCCTTGTCAGACCAATACATCTTTGAAAAGATCTTAGCTGGTAAGACCTATGCCCAATTCAAGAAGGAACAAATGAATGAACGGATTGCGAATATCAGTAAGTTGAAACCAATTACCATTGACTACAAAGGTAAGCAAGAAGTAATTTCCAGTCCTGAACGTATGAAGCAATTGATGGAAGTAGCGGTAAAAGAAGAACTTGCTCAGATTAAAGCAGGAAATATCAGTCAAAAACAATACCGTTTCATTGAAACTCCTGTTCAGAAGTTGAAAAAAGCTATATACAAAGCATATCTCAAGGAATCAAATGAGTTTAGAAATTCCATCTATACTTCTTAAGGGAAAGATAAGTCTATCATTAGGAGTTCATAGCAATTTTGCTACTCAGTAAGATTCACTAGTTAGCTAAGCTCAAGACAGAAAAACACCTTTTGAATTGCAAGTTCTCGCAGTTCAAAAGGTGTTTTGTTTATGATGATAGATTGCTTTTTTCTTCAGAATAGCGTTGATAGAAGTCAACTTTCAGTTGAATAAAGTTTTCCAATTCGCGCAGGAGTTGAAGTAAGGTTGCGCGCGTTTCAAATTCTTCCCTTGTTTTAGGGAGGTTACGATTGCGAAATACCTGCAGGTAGCTTTCAATATCATTTAATAAATCGTTGGCAGGATTGGTCTGACTGAGTTGATCTGCAATTTTAGCGAATAGCTGGGCAAGGATTAGGCTTTCGCTTGCGGCTAGATTACAGGTGTTGATTTGCTGGGCCATATTACGAAGAATACAACTCTGTCTCTGTCTCATTTCGAAATAGTGGATATGATAGTCGGTCTGATGAAAGAGGTGGTCAGAGTGATCAAGATAGACCAGTTTGAGAGCTTCTTCAAGAAGCTGATCCAGTTCTTCAACGAGTTGGGCACGGTTACGACCATCGCCCTTTCCAAGATAATATTCAAAACGTTGCAAAATATGTTTGAGTTTTTCTTCTACCTTGAGATGATAGAGATGGATTTCTTCTTGCCGAGAAGGCATGTAAAGATTGACAGTCAAGGCAAATCCCGTACCGATCAGAAATAGGAGGAGCTCATTCACTAGCAGATCAGATGATGTAGACTTCTGAACCAAGAGATGACTGACTAGGACACTACTCGGGGTAATGCCAATCTCCCAGCCCAGTTTATAGGCCAGAGGAACATAGAGGGCCAAATAGAGACCAAAACTCCAGATGTGGTAGCCAGTCAGGTGAAAGGAAAGGACACCAATAAAAAGAGCAAGAAGGGTTGAAAATAAACGATTGCGAGCCAGCTTAATGGTGCTTCTACGGGTATCCGATAAGCTCAATAGGGCTATGATACCAGCGGACACTGCTGAAGATAAATCCAGAAAGTAGGCTAGAATACAGGCCAAACAGGTTGCCAGAACGAGTTTAAAAGTACGTTGGGTGATAGACATGAGACATTTCCTATAATAAATGATAGAAACCAGACAAAACAAGCCCTAAATAGGCTTGCCTTGATTATTTATTGCGAGCAGAGGAAAATTCGGCTACTGCTGTAAAGAGGACATCTGTTGAAGAGTTGAGGGCTGTTTCGCAAGAGTCTTGGATAACACCGATGACGAAACCTACACCTACAACCTGCATAGCGATATCATTGGTAATCCCAAAGAGACTACATGCAACAGGGATGAGAAGGAGTGAGCCTCCGGCAATTCCTGAAGCACCGCAGGCAGAGATGGCTGCAACGATACTGAGTACAAAGGCTGTTGCAAAATCAACTGAGATGCCTAGAGTATTGACAGCTGCTAGGGTTAAGATGTTGATGGTAACAGCAGCTCCAGCCATATTGATGGTTGATCCCAAGGGGATTGAGACAGAATAGGTATCTGGATTAAGACCTAGATCCTCACAGAGTTTCATATTAACAGGGATATTAGCAGCGGAACTTCGGGTGAAAAAGGCTGTAACGCCACTGATACGCAAGCATTTCCAAACAAGTGGATAAGGATTTTTCTTGATAAAGAGAAAAGCAATCAGAGGATTGATCACTAGGGCAACGAAAACCATAGTGGCAATCAAAAGTCCGAGTAAGATTCCGTAATTTGCTAAACTCGCAATACCTTGGCCAGAGATGGTTTCGAAGACTAATCCGAGGATACCAAATGGCGCAAGGTTAATGATCCATTCGACGATTTTTGAAGTCACACTGGCCATTGTTTTGAGTAGTTCCTTGCTATTTTTGCTAGCTTCTCGCATGGCAATCCCAAAGACGATAGCCCAAGACAAAATTCCGATATAGTTAGCTTCGATGATGGCATTGACAGGATTATCTACTATTTTTAGCAGAAGATTACTGAGTACCTGTCCGATACCGTCTGGAGGAGAAACTTCAGTGCTAGCGCTACTCAAGACCATCTGAACAGGGAAGAGAAAACTAGCCAAAACTGCTACAAGAGCAGCAGCAAAAGTCCCCAGCAAATAGAGGAAAATGACTCTTTTCATATTGCTATCTTGGCCTTTTTGGTGTTGGGAAAGGGCGTTAGCGACTAAAGCAAAAACCAGGATAGGAGCGATAGCTTTTAGTCCTCCTACAAATAAATCTCCCAATAAACCAATGCCAGTTAGATTAGGAAAGAGTAGACCTAGAATTGCTCCCAAGACCATTCCGATTCCGATACGTTTGATCAAATTTGTTTTGTTCCAAGCACGAATGATTCTTTTCATAGAGGTCTCCTTTTTTGTGTATTGTTTATGATTATAGTATAAATATGCTTGAAAAGCAAGTGAGTTATAAGTTTCATTGGAATTAATGAATATTTATGAAAAGGATGGCTGGGAAGGATTTATGGTATAATGGATAGAAAAGGAGTTTTATATGCAAGAATTTTTTCAACGTTATTTGGATAAATTAGATCTAACAACTGTATTAGAAAATCTCTTGACCAAGGTGATTTCTCTTCTACTTCTTATCCTTCTATTTTATATAGCTAAAAAGTTCCTCCATGTTGCTGTAGGAAAGATTGTTAAACCTTCACTTAAGTTTTCAAATCGAGATGCAGGTAGACAAAAGACTATTTCTCGTTTGCTTGAAAATATTTTCAACTACACGCTTTATTTCTTCTTGATTTACTGTATCTTGTCTATTTTAGGTTTACCTGTATCTAGCTTGCTTGCAGGTGCGGGGATTGCTGGTGTGGCTATCGGTATGGGGGCACAAGGTTTTCTATCAGACGTCATCAACGGCTTCTTTATTCTCTTTGAACGTCAGTTGGATGTAGGAGATGAAGTTATTTTGACCAATGGTCCTATTACCGTATCAGGAAAAGTAGTTAGTGTCGGAATTCGAACGACTCAACTGAGAAGTGACGACCAAGCCCTTCACTTTGTTCCTAACCGTAATATTACTGTGGTTAGCAATTTTTCAAGAAAAGACGAGGACTGAAATTTTACCTGATTTATGGTACAATAGAAAGAGTTTGGTAAAGGAGAAACGATGTTTTTAGATAAGCAGTTAGGAAATGGTTGTACCTGGATTAATCTAGATGTGGAAATCATCAAAAATCTTGAAGATTTATCTGAAATCTATGGATTGGATAAAGAAACCATCGAGTATGCGCTGGATAGAAACGAACGGGCCCACATGGATTATAACCGTGAAAATGGGACAGTGACCTTTATCTACAACGTTCTTGACTTAGAAAGGGACAAGGAATACTATGAAGCCATTCCTATGACCTTTATCGTGGAAAAGCAACGAATGATTACCATCAGCAATCATAAGAATGCTTATGTCATTGATCAGATGCTAGGCTATCTTGAAAATCATGAAATCATTTCAATCTACAAGTTTCTATTTGCCGGTTTAGAGCTTATCAGCAATGCTTATTATCCTGTCATTGAACAGATGGATAAAAGCAAGGATGAAATCAGTGCCTTGTTACGTCAAACAACCACTAAAAAAAATCTCTTTGCCCTCTCTGACTTGGAAACTGGTATGGTTTACTTGACAGCTGCGGCTAAACAAAATCGTCTCCTCTTGGAACATATCCAAGGACACGCGCTTTATCGGAACTTTAACGAAGTGGAGAGAGAGCAGTTTGATGATGCCATGATTGAAGCCCATCAGTTGGTGTCCATGACAGATTTGATTTCTCAAGTCTTGCAACAACTCTCAGCTTCTTACAACAACATCCTAAACAATAACCTGAATGATAGTTTGACAATTTTGACTATTATCTCAGTCTTGTTAGCAGTCCTTGCGGTTATTACAGGTTTTTTTGGAATGAATGTTCCTCTACCATTTACAGAAGAGCCCAATGCTTGGATTTATATCTTAATAGCTAGCTTGATTTTATGGGCAGCCTTATCTCAATGGCTGAAGAAAATTACTAGAAAATAAAAGAGAAGGAGCCAGAATGGCGATTGAAAATTACATGCCAGATTTTGCTGTGGAAGCAGTTTATGATCTGACAGTTCAAAGCCTGCAAAAACAGGGAATCAAAGCTGTTTTGGTGGATTTGGACAATACCCTGATTGCTTGGAATAATCCAGATGGAACAGTAGAGATGAAGCAATGGTTGCATGATCTGCGTGATGCTGGGATACGTATCATTGTGGTATCTAACAATACTCCCAAACGTGTCAAACGAGCAGTTGAAAAATTTGATATTGACTATGTTTACTGGGCACTGAAGCCCTTTACTTTAGGAATTAACCGTGCCATGAAACATTTCCACTATAAAAAGAACGAAGTGGTCATGGTAGGCGACCAGCTGATGACGGATATTCGAGCAGCCCACCGAGCAGGCATTCGCTCGATTTTGGTTAAACCCTTGGTTCAACACGACTCTATTAAGACTCAGATTAACCGAGCGCGTGAGCGTCGTGTCATGAGAAAAATCGCTGAAAAGTACGGCCCTATCACTTATAAAAAAGGAATCTAATTATGGAAGAAATTCTCTGTATTGGTTGTGGAGCAACCATTCAGACGGAAGATAAGACTGGTTTAGGTTTTACACCTCAGTCAGCACTTGAAAAAGGTTTGGAAACTGGAGAAGTTTATTGCCAGCGTTGTTTCCGTCTTCGTCATTATAATGAAATCACAGATGTGCAGTTGACGGATGATGATTTCCTAAAACTCTTGCACGAGGTTGGAGATAGCGATGCCTTGGTGGTCAATGTCATTGATATTTTTGACTTCAATGGCTCTGTTATCCCAGGTTTGCCACGCTTTGTGTCAGGTAATGATGTGCTTTTGGTTGGAAACAAAAAAGATATCCTACCTAAGTCAGTGAAACCAGGTAAGATTAGCCAGTGGCTGATGGAGCGTGCCCATGAAGAAGGACTTCGTCCAGTCGATGTCGTCTTGACTTCTGCCCAAAATAAGCATGCTATCAGAGAAGTAATTGATAAGATTGAGCACTACCGTAAGGGACGTGATGTTTACGTAGTTGGTGTGACCAATGTCGGGAAATCAACCCTCATCAACGCTATCATCCAGGAAATCACGGGTGACCAGAACGTCATCACAACGTCACGCTTCCCAGGAACAACTCTAGATAAGATTGAGATTCCACTTGATGACGGTTCTTATATCTATGATACGCCGGGGATTATCCACCGTCACCAGATGGCTCACTACTTGACTGCTAAAAACCTCAAGTATGTCAGCCCTAAAAAGGAAATCAAACCAAAAACCTATCAGCTAAACCCTGAACAAACCCTATTTTTAGGTGGATTGGGACGCTTTGACTTTATTGCAGGAGAAAAGCAAGGTTTTACAGCCTTCTTTGACAATGAACTCAAACTTCATCGTACCAAGCTAGAGGGAGCTAGTGCCTTTTACGACAAGCACCTGGGAACTCTCCTCACACCACCAAATAACAAGGAAAAAGAAGATTTTCCAAAACTAGTCCAACATGTATTTAACATCAAGGACAAGACAGACCTAGTCATCTCAGGACTAGGTTGGATCCGTGTAACAGGCACCGCCAAAGTCGCCGTCTGGGCACCAGAAGGCGTCGCCGTCGTCACACGAAAAGCAATTATTTAAAATAAAATCACCGAGCGAACAAAGTGAGCTCATAAAAAGATAGTTATTGCCGTGGTGTGATTGCCAATCTTTAGATTGGCAAGGGGCACAATTGAGACCTAGGCTCAATTGTGAGGTCAGGAAATCCATTTTTCAAAGATGAAATCATTGAAAAATTAGTTCCGACCGTCCCTCATCACCTAAAATAACTATCAAAAAAGGAAGAAAGAATATGTCACTAACATCAAAACAACGTGCCTTCCTCAACAGCCAGGCACACACCCTCAAACCCATCATCCAAATCGGGAAAAATGGTCTCAACGATCAAATCAAAACCAGCGTTCGTCAGGCTCTTGACGCTCGTGAATTGATCAAGGTTACTCTCTTGCAAAACACAGATGAAAATATCCACGAAGTAGCTGAAATCTTGGAAGAAGAAATTGGTGTGGATACAGTCCAAAAAATCGGACGTATCTTGATTTTGTATAAACAATCAAGCAAGAAAGAAAATCGCAAGATTTCTAAAAAAGTTAAAGAAATCTAAGAACGATACTCCCAAAAGCTGTTTTTACAGAAGAGTAAAGGAGATTAACCTATGGCAATTGAATTATTAACTCCCTTTACAAAAGTGGAGTTAGAGCCAGAAATCAAGGATAAAAAACGCAAACAAGTAGGTATTTTGGGTGGAAATTTTAATCCCGTTCATAATGCCCATCTGATCGTGGCAGACCAAGTGCGCCAACAGTTGGGATTGGACCAGGTTTTGCTCATGCCCGAATATCAACCACCTCACGTAGATAAAAAGGAAACCATTCCTGAACACCACCGTCTCAAAATGCTTGAGTTAGCGATTGATGGAATCGAGGGTCTAGCTATTGAAACCATCGAGCTAGAACGTAAGGGTATTTCTTACACATACGACACCATGAAGCTTCTAACAGAGAAGAATCCAGATACAGATTATTATTTCATTATCGGTGCAGATATGGTAGACTATCTGCCTAAGTGGTATAGAATTGACGAATTGGTCGATTTGGTTCAGTTTGTGGGGGTTCAGCGTCCACGTTACAAGGCAGGGACTTCTTATCCAGTTATCTGGGTGGATGTGCCCCTCATGGATATTTCATCCAGCATGGTGCGTGATTTCATCGCCCAAGGACGCACACCTAACTTTCTCTTGCCAAAGCCAGTGCTAGACTATATCGAGAAAGAAGGACTTTATTGATGGCATACCAGGACTATATCAACTGTTCCCGTGAAGAATTGTTAGAAAAAATGGCGGAGCTTCTACCTGAAAAACGCCTAACCCATTGTCTGGGTGTGGAGCGTGCAGCTATTGAGCTTGCAGAACGATTTGGAATTGATGTTGAGAAAGCTGGTCTAGCAGGCCTTCTTCATGACTATGCTAAAAAGCTATCAGATCAAGAGTTTCTAGACTTGATTGATCGATATCAACTAGATCCAGACCTCAAAAACTGGGGTAATAATGTTTGGCATGGTATGGTCGGTATCTACAAAATTCAGGAAGATTTGAACTTGCAAGACTCTGAAATTCTGCGTGCAATAGAAATTCATACAGTCGGAGCGAGTCAGATGACAGATTTTGACAAAGTTATCTATGTTGCAGACTACATCGAACATAATCGTGCCTTTCCAGGAGTAGATGAGGCGCGTGAAATTGCTGAACTATCGCTAAATAAGGCGGTGGCCTACGAGACAGCCCACACAGTAGAGCATTTAGCTCACCAAGGATTTCCCATCTATCCCCAAACCCTTGAAACCTATAACGCCTATGTGCACTATTTGAAAGAGGACTAAATGAAGACGGCTTTTATAATCATTGATGTTCAGAATATTTTAGTGGAAACTGGGTTTCAGACAAAAAGTCTATTGGAAAAAATTTCTTATTTACAAAACCAGGCTAGAAGCAAGAATATCGAAATTATCTATGTTCAACATATTGAGAGCCCTGAAGCCCAAACATCAGAAGATTGGCAGTTATCTGAGTTTTTAAGTCGAAAACCTAATGAAAAGGTCTTTCAGAAGAAGTATAACAGTATTTTCAAAGAAACTGGTTTAAAAGAATACTTGGATAAACAGGGGATTGAAAAATTAGTTTTATGTGGTATGCAGACAGAATATTGTGTGGATACCTCTGTCAAGGTTGCCTTTGAATATGGCTATCAGCTTATTATTCCAGAAGGAACTTGCACGACGTTTGATGGCGATGACATTCCAGCAGAAACGATAAATGAATTTTATGAGGGCATTTGGGAGGGGCGCTTTGCAGATGTCCTAGATTACAAACATATTTTCTAGAAAGAGGATTAAATGAACGAAAAAGAATTACTAGAACTAGTCGTGAAAGCGGCTGATGAGAAACGTGCTGAGGATATTCTTGCACTTGATGTACAAGAATTAACCAGTGTGACAGACTACTTTGTTATCACTAGCTCAATGAACAGTCGTCAGTTGGATGCTATCGCTGACAATATTCGTGAAAAAGTAGCGGAAGCAGGCTTTAAAGGCAGCCATGTCGAAGGTGATGCAGCTGGAGGCTGGGTCTTGCTAGACCTCGGCAGTGTCGTTGTGCATATCTTTTCAGAAGAAATGCGTGCCCACTATAACCTAGAAAAGCTATGGCATGAGGCTAATTCTGTAGATCTCTCAGAAACTTTATAGTCTTTTCCTTTATCTTTTATTACGGCGTTAACTCATTTTGCCTAACTCTAGTTATGCCTGCAATTCGTTGCCTAGTACTAAAAGCAAACGAAAAGACTATAGCGTTACAATTGAACTCAGTTGCAGTCAACTGGGTTTTATTTGCTTATTTTAGAAAAATTGATTGAAAGGTAAAGGGCGAGTGGTGTTTGCCATGGACGCTCTTGGTATCATGATTATGGCGACTTATGAAACTTTTGCGGCTGTTTACGATGCAGTTATGGATGATAGTTTATACGACAAATGGACGGACTTTTCGCTACGCCATTTGCCTAAAACCAAGGACAGAAAGAAACTCTTGGAATTGGCTTGTGGGACAGGCATCCAGTCCGTTCGCTTTTCGCAAGCTGGCTTTGATGTGACTGGGCTTGATTTGAGTGCGGATATGTTGAAGATTGCCGAAAAGAGAGCGGCTTCAGCCAAGCAAAAGATTGATTTCATTGAAGGCAATATGCTGGATTTATCCAAGGCTGGTAAATACGACTTTGTGACCTGCTATTCCGATTCTATCTGCTACATGCAGGATGAGGTGGAAGTAGGGGATGTATTTAAAGAAGTCTATAATGCTCTCAATGAGGACGGGGTCTTTATCTTTGATGTGCATTCGACTTACCAGACAGATGATGTCTTTCCTGGTTATTCTTATCATGAAAATGCGGAAGACTTCGCTATGCTTTGGGATACCTATGAGGACGATGCTCCTCACTCTATCGTGCATGAACTGACCTTCTTTGTCAAGGAGACAGACGGTTCCTTTAGCCGTCATGATGAAGTCCATGAAGAGCGTACTTATGAAGTCTTAACCTATGATATTCTGCTGGAACAGGCTGGCTTTAAATCCTTTAAACTCTTTGCAGACTTTGAAGACAAGGAGCCAACAAAAACCAGTACCCGTTGGTTTTTTGTGGTGCAGAAGTAGGAGATGGATATGGTTCGATCAAAATATTCTTGGGAAGAAGTTTCGCAGTTTAATCGTATCCGTCAAAATGGAACGCTTTGGGAAAAAGATGGGCAGTACTTCTATGTTCAGGAAGAAGGGACCGTGTTTTCAGAGTTAGTCGTTTACGATATGTCTAAGAAACTTTTTGATATGTTAGTAAATGGAATAAAATCAGAGGATGATATCCGACATATGCTGATGTATGGAACATGGCCAATGACGGTTGCTGGATGCCATAGACCAACAATGTTGATAGCTTATCCTGAGTTACAAAAAAATTATAGCAACGAACAACTGGCAGAAATCCTTCCAGTAGGAGAAAAACAATGGCTTAACTGGAGAGGAAGATTGCCTGAGCGGTATCGTAGATTTCGTCATTAGATAGGGAGAACATCATGACTATCACAGGTATTATCGCGGAGTTCAATCCTTTTCATAATGGCCATAAATACTTGCTGGAACAGGCAGATGGCCTGAAAATTGTGGCCATGTCTGGGAATTTTGTTCAACGTGGCGAACCTGCTATTGTGGACAAGTGGACACGGGCTCAAATGGCACTAGAGAATGGTGCAGATTTAGTTGTAGAATTGCCCTTTTTAGTCAGTGTTCAGGCGGCGGATTTTTTCGGCCAAGGTGCAGTGGCTATCTTGGCTCGTTTGGGAATTGATACCTTAGCCTTTGGGACAGAGGAAGTTCTGGATTATCAGAAAATTGCTGACCTATACTCAGAACGTGGTCAAGAGATGGAGAAATTTGTGGATAATTTACCTGATTCTCTTTCTTATCCCCAGAAAACCCAAGCTATGTGGAAGGAATTTGCAGGTCTTGATTTTTCTGGTGATACGCCCAATCATGTCCTTGCTCTTGCCTATGCCAAGGCAGTCGCGGGGCGCAACATCAAACTTCATCCAATTCAACGTCAGGGAGCGGGTTACCATTCGGTGGATAAGGATGTTGACTTTGCCTCAGCGACAGCTCTTCGTCAGCATCAAAATGATCAAAATTTCTTAGAACGTTTTATGCCTTCGGTTGCTCTTTTTGAAAATGCTAGCAAGGTAAACTGGGAAGATTATTATCCTTTGCTTCGCTATCAAATCTTGTCAAATCCAGATCTAACAACCATCTATCAGGTCAATCAAGAAATGGCGGTGCGCATCAAGGAGGCTATTAAGATGTCACAGAATTTGGAAGAATTGGTAGAGTCAGTTGCCACTAAACGCTATACCAAAGCACGTGTCAGACGCCTCTTGATCTATATCTTAGTGCAGGCAAGAGAAAGTAATCTGCCAGAAGCCATTCATGTCCTTGGATTTACTGAAAAAGGCAGGCAACACCTCAAGTTTCTGAAAGGGCAGGTTAGTCTAGTCAGCCGAATTGGCAAAGAACCCTGGGATGCCATAACCCAAAAGGCAGACCAAATTTATCAACTGGGACACCCAAGTATCGCAGAACAAAATTTTGGTCGAGTGCCAATTAAAATTGAATCAAACTGAGTCTACTTTGAGGTAGGCTTTTTTAGTTTTTTTCGAATAAAATAAATAGATAGAAAAGGAAAAATCTTGTACAAGTTCCTGACAATTTTATTCTTTTCGTGTATAATAATGGAAAAGAGGTAAAACGAGGTATGGTTATGGAAGCAGTTCTTTACTCAACATTCCGAAATCATTTAAAGGACTATATGAAGAAGGTAAACGATGAGTTTGAACCTTTGACAGTGGTCAACAAAAATCCTGACGAGGATATTGTCGTCCTTTCAAAGAGTGAGTGGGATAGTATTCAAGAAACCGTGAGAATTGCTCAGAATAAGGAGCTTTCTGACAAGGTCTTGCGAGGAATGTCCCAAGTTCGTGCAGGACATACTCAGGTTCATGTGATTGAGGAGTGATGGATGCTACTCAAGTTTACAGAAGATGCCTGGGCGGATTATTGCTACTGGCAAACTCAAGACAAGAAAACGCTAAAAAGAATCAACAAACTAATCAAGGATATTCAACGCGATCCTTTCACAGGCGTAGGAAAACCAGAACCGCTCAAGTATGAGTACCAAGGAGCTTGGTCGCGTCGTATTGACGCAGAAAATCGCTTAATCTATATGATTGATGGAGAAAGAGCGGTTTTCTTGTCTTTCAAAGATTATTATTAAGTCTACTTTGAGGTAGGCTTTTTAACTTATTTTTTTCTAAAAAAATCTTTAAAAATTTAATTAGTGATAATAGCTTATTTTATTAGGGAAAATAAGGTTTTTTAGACTTGAAATGACCAAAACAACTTCAATTTAAGGTTTGTTAAAAATGATTTTTTATGGTAGAATGTATAAGAATGCATATCATTCGGATAAACAAATAAATTGAGGTAAAAACATGGAAATTATGGCGATTGTTATCGTTGTTTTTGCCGTCATCATTGGTTTAGTCATTGGATATGTCAGCATCTCAGTCAAGATGAAATCATCACAAGAGGCTGCAGAGCTGATGCTTTTAAATGCTGAACAAGAAGCAACTAATTTACGAGGACAAGCGGAGCGCGAAGCGGATTTATTACTCAATGAAGCTAAGAGCGAAAGCAAGTCTCTTAAAAAAGAAGCACTATTGGAGGCCAAAGAAGAAGCCAGAAAATACCGTGAAGAAGTGGACGCTGAATTTAAATCAGAACGTCAAGAACTCAAGCAAATTGAAAGTCGTTTGACCGAACGTGCTAGCAGTCTTGATCGTAAAGATGACAATTTGACGAACAAAGAAAAAACACTTGAACAAAAAGAACAAAGTATTTCTGATAGAGCAAAAAACCTTGATGTACGTGAAGAGCAACTAGAAGAAATTGAGAAACAAAAGCAAGCTGAACTAGAGCGTATTGGAACTCTGACTCAGTCGGAAGCAAAAGACATTATCTTGGCCCAGACAGAGGAAAACTTGACTAAGGAAATTGCTAGTCGCATTCGTGAGGCTGAGCAAGAAGTTAAGGAACGTTCAGACAAATTGGCTAAGGATATCTTGTCCCAAGCTATGCAGAGAATTGCTGGTGAGTATGTGGCTGAGTCTACCAACTCTACAGTTCATCTGCCTGATGATACCATGAAAGGTCGTATCATTGGTCGTGAAGGGCGTAATATTCGTACCTTTGAAAGTTTGACAGGGGTTGATGTTATCATTGATGATACGCCAGAAGTGGTAACCTTGTCAGGTTTTGATCCTATCCGTCGCGAGATTGCCCGTATGACGATGGAAACCTTGCTTAAGGATGGACGTATCCACCCAGCTCGTATCGAAGAGTTGGTTGAGAAAAATCGTCAAGAGATTGATAACAAGATTCGTGAATATGGTGAAGCCGCAGCCTATGAAATTGGTGCACCGAACCTTCACCCAGACTTGATGAAGATCATGGGCCGCTTGCAGTTCCGTACTTCATACGGACAAAATGTCTTGCGTCATTCGATTGAAGTTGCTAAGTTGGCTGGTATCATGGCTAGCGAACTTGGTGAAAATGCTACCCTTGCTCGTCGTGCGGGATTCCTTCACGATATTGGTAAAGCCATTGACCGTGAAGTAGAAGGTAGCCACGTTGAGATTGGTACCGAGTTAGCTCGCAAGTACAAGGAACACCCAGTTGTGGTTAACACCATTGCCAGTCACCACGGAGATGTAGAACCTGAAAGTGTGATCGCAGTCATCGTTGCTGCGGCGGATGCATTGAGTGCTGCCCGTCCAGGAGCTCGTAGTGAGTCACTCGAAAGCTACATCAAACGTCTCCATGACCTTGAAGAAATTGCGAATAGCTTTGAAGGAGTTCAAAATAGCTTTGCCCTTCAAGCTGGTCGCGAAATCCGCATTATGGTAAATCCAGGTCAAATCAAAGATGACAAGGTCACAATCTTGGCTCATAAAGTTCGTGAGAAAATCGAAAACAATCTCGATTACCCAGGAAATATCAAGGTAACCGTGATTCGTGAACTTCGTGCAGTTGATTATGCAAAATAAATAAGAAAGAGCAGTTGAAAAATTACTGCTTTTTTGTTACACTAGATAGAAAGATTGTAGCGAGCAGAAATGGCTTTAGATATATAATCTTACAGAAATTTTCAAGTCATTTCACAAACTATCCAAAGGAGATATAATGGCAGACCGAGGCTTACTAATCGTTTTTTCAGGTCCTTCAGGAGTTGGAAAAGGAACGGTTAGACGAGAAATTTTTGAGAGTTCTGAAAATCAATTTCAATATTCTGTATCTATGACAACGCGGGCACAACGTCCAGGTGAAGTAGATGGTGTTGATTATTTCTTCCGTACAAGGGAGGAATTTGAAGAATTGATCCGTCAAGGGCAAATGTTAGAGTATGCAGAGTATGTAGGCAACTACTACGGAACTCCTCTGACCTATGTCAATGAAACGCTTGATAAGGGAATCGATGTCTTTCTTGAAATTGAAGTGCAGGGAGCTCTTCAGGTCAAGAAAAAAGTTCCAGATGCTGTCTTTATCTTTTTGACACCACCAGATTTGGAAGAATTGCAAGACCGTCTCGTAGGCCGAGGTACAGATAGCGCAGAAGTAATTGCTCAGCGTATCGAAAAAGCCAAGGAAGAAATTGCTTTGATGCGTGAGTATGACTACGCTATTGTAAATGACCATGTTCCTCTTGCCGCAGAACGTGTTAAACGTGTGATTGAAGCAGAACATTTCCGTGTAGACCGCGTGATTGGTCATTATCAGGATATGCTACCAAAGTCTCCGACTATTCGATAAAATTTAGAAAACAGGTACAAACAAATGATGCTAAAACCCTCTATTGATACCTTGCTTGATAAGGTACCATCAAAATATTCACTTGTCATCTTGGAAGCAAAGCGTGCTCACGAATTAGAAGCTGGAGCACCTGCTACTCAAGAATTTAAATCTGAAAAATCAACTCTTCGTGCTTTAGAAGAAATTGAATCAGGGAATGTAACCATCCACCCAGATCCAGAAGGAAAACGCGAAGCTGTTCGTCGTCGTATCGAAGAAGAAAGACGATTGAAAGAAGAAGAAGAAAAGAAAATCAAAGAGCAAATCGCGAAAGAAAAAGAAGAAGGTGAAAAAATTTAAGGTTGGGGGGACTCAATCTTATTTTTTCTATTGCAAGAATACTCAATCATTTGAACGATTTAAGAAGAGAAGGAGGTGAGGACATGGCTATTGCAAAAATCATTGTGGATGTTCCCTTGATGCAGACAGACCAGCCCTATAGCTACAAGATTCCAGAGGAATTTGAGGGGATGCTGGAAGTTGGCATGCGGGTTCATGTCCCTTTTGGGAAGGCCAATCGCTTGATTCAGGGAATTGTTCTTGGAATGGAGACTCAATCTGATGCAGATGTGGCAGACGAAGATTTGAAAGAGATTGCCGAAGTGCTGGACTTTTCTCCTGTTTTAACGGAGGAACAACTCTGGCTAGCTGAAGAACTACGTAAGTCAGTTTTTTCATACAAGATTTCTATTCTGAAAGCTATGCTCCCTGGATTTTTGAACTCTAGCTATGATAAGATCCTCTATCCTCTGGAAGGCTTAAGTCAGCAGGAAAGAGAACGCTTATTTGGTTCACAGGAGTCTCTAGCATTTTCATCTCTAGACTTAGAAAAGCAGGCTGAGATGATGCGATTGACTCGAAAAGGGCTTTTAAAACTAGAGTACCAGGCTGTGGATCAGAAGAAGGTTAAGACGCAGTCTTGGGTTGAAATTCATCTTGATAAATTAGAAAAGCTAGAAATCTCAAATCGTGCCAAGAAGAAATTGGAACTGCGAGAATACTTATTAGTACATCCTGAAACGGTTCCTTTGGCTGATTTGTTAGAACATTACTCACGCGAACAAGTTAATTTCTTTGTGGAACATGGTGCTATCACCATAGTGCAAAAAGAAGTGCAACGTTCAGCGGCTTATTTTGAAGGTATTGAATCTAGCCAATCTTTAGAGTTAAATCCAGAACAAAAAGAAGCCTGTGAGGCGGTTGTTGGAGCGATTGGGAAAAAACATCCTCCATTTCTTTTACAAGGAATCACTGGAAGTGGGAAAACTGAGGTTTACTTGCAGATTATCCAAGGGGCCTTGGATATGGGAAAAACAGCGATTGTTCTAGTCCCAGAAATCTCTCTGACACCTCAAATGACAGAGCGTTTTATTGCTCGTTTTGGTGATAAAGTAGCCATTCTCCACTCTGGCTTGTCCAATGGTGAAAAGTATGATGAATGGCGCAAGGTGGAGCGTGGAGATGCTCAGGTAGTCGTTGGGGCTCGGTCTGCCGTTTTTGCACCTTTGAAAAATCTAGGGGTAATCATTATCGATGAAGAACACGAGGCCAGCTACAAGCAAGACAGCAATCCTCGTTATCATGCTAGAGATGTGGCTCTTTTACGAGCTCAGTACAATCAAGCAGCATTAGTCCTTGGTTCTGCAACACCGAGTCTAGAAAGTCGTGCGCGGGCTGGAAAGGGCGTTTATCAACACTTACGTCTGACCCAACGTGCCAATCCTTTAGCAAGTATTCCTCAAGTTCAACTGATTGACTTCCGTGATTATATCGGGCAGAATGAAACATCAAATTTTACACCACCACTGATTGAGGCCATTAAAGATCGATTAGATAAAAAAGAGCAGGTTGTTCTCATGCTCAATCGCCGTGGCTATTCTAGCTTTGTCATGTGTCGGGAATGTGGGACCGTGGACACCTGTCCCAACTGTGATATTTCTCTGACGCTGCACATGGATACCAAGACCATGAACTGTCATTATTGTGGTTTTTCCAAAGAAATTCCTCATGTCTGTCCAAACTGTCAGAGTCGCAGTATTCGTTACTATGGAACAGGAACTCAAAAGGCCTATGATGAGCTGGCTGAACTCTTTCCAGAGGCTCGCATTCTGCGAATGGATGTAGATACAACTCGTAAAAAAGGCAGTCACCAAGCACTTCTTGAGCAGTTTGGCAAGGGTGAAGCGGATATTCTTCTGGGAACCCAGATGATTGCCAAGGGCTTGGACTTTCCAAATGTAACCTTGGTTGGTGTTCTTAATGCGGATACAGCCTTGAATCTGCCTGATTTCCGTTCTTCTGAGAGAACCTTCCAACTCTTGACCCAGGTGGCAGGACGAGCAGGTCGTGCTGAAAAGGCAGGTCAGGTCTTGATTCAGTCCTATAATCCTCAACACTACGCCATTCGTTTTGCCAAAGATCAGGATTATGAAGGTTTCTATGCCTATGAAATGGGCATCAGACGTCAGTTGGGTTATCCACCTTATTATTTCACAATTGGAATTACCTTGTCTCATAAAAAAGAAGAAGAGGTTCTGAGACGTGCTTATCAAGTAATGGAGATTTTGCGGTCAGGTTTGTCGGATGCTAGTATCATCCTTGGTCCAACGCCTAAACCTATCGCTCGCACTCATAACCTCTATCATTATCAGATTTTAATTAAATACCGTTTAGAAGATGAGCTTGGTCCAACCCTTAACCAGGTCTTGGCCTTGACACAAGAACGTGAAAATAGCGAACTTCGTCTCAGTATTGACCACGAACCGCAACAGTTTTTATAAGAAGGAGAAGATATGACAAAATTAATCTTTATGGGGACTCCCGATTTTTCAGCAACCGTTTTGAAGGGACTTTTGTCAGATGATCGCTATGAGATTCTAGCAGTTGTAACTCAGCCAGACCGTGCTGTCGGACGTAAAAAAGTTATCCAAGAAACCCCAGTTAAACAAGCAGCCAAAGAGGCAGGACTTCCTATTTACCAACCTGAAAAATTATCAGGTAGTCCAGAAATGGAAGCCATCATGAATTTGGGAGCTGATGGGATTGTAACAGCAGCTTTTGGACAATTCCTCCCAAGTAAACTCCTTGGTAGCATGGATTTTGCAGTCAATGTTCATGCTTCGCTCCTTCCTAAACACCGTGGTGGTGCTCCTATCCATTATGCCTTGATTCAGGGTGATGAGGAGGCAGGAGTAACCATTATGGAAATGGTCAAGGAAATGGATGCTGGTGATATGATTTCCCGTCGCAGTATTCCCATTACAGATGAGGACAATGTCGGAACCTTGTTTGAAAAATTGGCGGTTGTTGGTCGTGATCTGCTTTTGGATACGTTACCTGCTTATATAGCTGGTGAAATTCAGCCAGAACCACAAGATCCAAACCAGGTTACATTTTCTCCAAATATCAAACCTGAGGAAGAAAAATTGGACTGGAACAAGACCAATCGTCAACTCTTTAACCAAATCCGTGGGATGAATCCATGGCCAGTTGCTCATACCTTCCTCAAGGGAGATCGTTTTAAGATTTATGAAGCCCTGCCAGTAGAAGGTCAAGGAAATCCAGGTGAGATACTCTCTATCGGTAAGAAGGAATTGATCGTCGCAACAGCGGAAGGAGCCTTGTCTCTTAAACAGATTCAGCCAGCAGGAAAACCTAAGATGGATATTGCTTCCTTCCTCAACGGTATGGGACGAACTTTGGCAGTAGGAGAACGATTTGGTGACTAAAATAGAAACGGCTAGAAGTTTAGCCTTAGAGGTATTGGAGGATGTTTTTATCCAACAAGCTTACTCCAATATCGCCTTAAATAAACACCTCAAGGGAAGTCAACTGTCAGCTGCAGACAAAGGTTTGGTGACAGAGCTGGTCTATGGAACTGTAGCTCGAAAACTCACACTAGAGTGGTACATTTCTCACTTTATTGAGGATAGAGATAAGCTAGATAGCTGGCTCTATGTTCTGCTTCTCATGAGCGTCTATCAACTCCAATACTTGAATAAGCTTCCTGACCATGCAGTGGTCAATGAGGCAGTGGAAATTGCAAAATCTCGTAAGAAGGGTAGTGAAAAACTGGTCAATGCAGTTCTTCGCCGTATTTTGCGAGAAGGTTTGCCAGATATTACCAGTATCAAACGTAAAAATAAGCGTGATTCCATTGCCTACTCTTTACCAGTTTGGTTGATTTCGAAACTCAAGGAAGAGTATGGAGAAGAGAGAGCGCAAGCGATTTTTGAAAGTCTATTGCAACGGAATAAAGCCAGTATTCGCGTAACAGATTTGAGCCGAAAAGAGGAAATCAAAGCTCTGCTTGGTGCAAGTGATTCTCTTTTATCTCTTGCTGGTCTGGTTAAGGAACAGGGGCATTTTGCAGGCCATGATTTGTTTGCTGAAGGGTCTATTACTATCCAGGATGAGTCAAGTCAACTGGTTGCACCGACACTAGAGCTACAAGGTGACGAGCAGGTTTTAGATGCTTGTGCAGCTCCTGGTGGAAAAACCGCCCATATGGCATCCTATCTGACGACAGGTCAGGTAACGGCTCTAGATCTCTACGACCATAAACTCACTTTGATTCAAGAGAATGCAGAGCGACTAGGTGTAGCGGACCGTGTCCAAACGCAAAAACTGGATGCTCGAAAAGTGCATGAATTTTTTGGTAAGGATCAATTTGATAAGATTCTTGTTGATGCCCCTTGTTCAGGGATTGGTCTATTGCGTCGAAAACCAGATATCAAATATAATAAAGAGACAGCATATTTCGCGTCATTACAGGAAATTCAGTTGGAAATATTAGGTAGTGTTTGTCAAACGCTACGTAAAGGTGGTATAATAACTTATAGTACCTGCACTATTGTCTCTGAAGAGAACTTTCAAGTTGTTCAAGCATTTTTAGAAAGTCATCCAGAGTTCGAGCAGGTTAAACTAGAACACGAATGTAAGGATATCGTGAAAAATGGCTGTATCCTCATTACTCCGGAATTATACGGAAGTGATGGATTCTTTATCAGCCAATTTCGCAAGATATCCAAGTAGGAAGGAACTGACACAATGGAGATTTCATTATTAACAGATGTGGGTCAGAAACGTACAAATAATCAAGACTATGTCAATCTTTTTGTCAACCGTGCCGGTCGTACAATGATCATCTTGGCTGATGGGATGGGAGGACACCGTGCAGGTAATATTGCTAGCGAAATGGCAGTAACTGATTTAGGTGTTGCATGGGTTGATACGCAGATTGACACCGTTAATGAAGTTCGCGAATGGTTTGCCCACCATCTAGAAGTTGAAAATCAAAAGATTTATCAAATGGGACGTGATGAAGCCTACAAGGGAATGGGGACAACTCTAGAAGCCCTTGCAATCGTTGATCATCAAGCTATTTATGCTCATATTGGAGATTCTCGTATCGGTCTGATTCGTGGTGAAGAATACCATCAATTGACCAGTGATCATTCTTTGGTCAATGAATTGCTTAAGGCAGGTCAATTGACACCTGAAGAAGCTGAAGCACATCCACAAAAGAATATCATCACCCAATCTATCGGACAAAAAGACGAAATTCAACCTGATTTTGGAATTGTCAGCTTGGAAGCAGGTGACTATCTGGTCATGAATAGCGACGGTCTAACCAATATGATTTCAGGCAGTGAGATTTATGATATTGTGACAAGCGATATTTCGCTTGATGATAAGGCAGCCACTTTGGTACGCTTTGCCAACAATGCCGGAGGGCTTGATAATATTACAGTTGCCCTTGTTTCGATTAAGGAGGAGGCGGCAGAATGATCCAAATCGGCAAGATTTTTGCCGGGCGGTATCGGATTATCAAACAAATTGGCCGTGGAGGTATGGCAGATGTCTACCTGGCCAAGGATTTGATTTTAGACGGGGAAGAGGTAGCTGTTAAGGTCTTGAGGACTAACTACCAGACTGACCCGATTGCTGTTGCGCGTTTTCAACGTGAAGCGCGTGCAATGGCTGACTTAGATCATCCCCATATCGTTCGGATAACAGATATCGGCGAAGAGGACGGTCAACAGTACCTAGCTATGGAGTATGTAGCTGGTCTTGATCTCAAGCGCTATATCAAAGAACACTATCCCCTCTCAAATGAAGAAGCTGTCCGTATCATGGGTCAGATTCTCTTAGCGATGCGCTTGGCGCACACTAAAGGTATTGTCCACCGTGACTTAAAGCCTCAAAATATTCTTTTAACTCCTGATGGAACGGCCAAGGTGACGGACTTTGGGATTGCTGTAGCCTTTGCAGAGACCAGTCTGACTCAGACCAACTCTATGCTGGGTTCTGTTCACTACTTGTCACCTGAGCAGGCTCGTGGCTCTAAGGCAACTGTGCAGAGTGACATCTATGCCATGGGGATTATTTTCTATGAGATGCTGACAGGGCATATCCCTTATGATGGCGATAGTGCAGTGACTATAGCCCTCCAGCATTTTCAAAAACCTCTTCCTTCGGTCATAGCTGAAAACCCATCTGTTCCCCAAGCTTTGGAGAATGTGGTCATCAAAGCAACTGCTAAAAAGCTTACAGATCGATACCAGTCGGTTTCAGAGATGTATGTTGATTTATCTAGCAGTCTATCTTATAACCGCAGAAATGAACCTAAACTTGTTTTTGATGATGCTACTAAGGCGGACACAAAGACATTGCCAAAAGTTTCTCAGACAACCTTGACCTCTATTCCTAAGGTTCAACCACAGACAGAAAGCCATCAGGCAACTAAAGCTAGCCCAGAAGTAAGTGCTAAAAAATCTGTGGAAAAACCAGTGAAAAAACGTCGTTTTAAAGCACGTTATCTAGTTCTACTAGCAAGTTTCGTACTGGTTGCCGCTTCTCTGGTGTGGATTTTATCCAGAACACCAGCTACTGTTGAGATTCCAAAAGTTGCAGGTCAAACTGTTGCTGAAGCTAAGGAAAACTTGAAAAAAGCGAATTTTGAGATTGGTGAGGAGAAGACCGAAGCGAGTGATACCGTAGAAGAAGGTCGGGTCATCCGAACAGATCCAGATGCTGGCTCAGCTCGCAAAGAAGGAACTAAGGTTAATCTCATTATTTCTTCAGGTCAACAATCCTTTAAGCTTGGAAATTATGTTGGTCGTAAATCTACAGATGTCATTGCTGAGCTGAAAGGGAAAAAAGTTCCTGAAAATCTGATTAAGATTGAAGAAGAAGAGTCCAGTGAATCAGAACCAGGTGTGGTTTTAAAACAGAGCTTAGCAGAAGGTACGACTTATGATCTTAGCAAGGCAACTTCTATCGTTTTGACTGTTGCTAAAAAGGTGACAACCGTGACCATGCCAAGTTATATTGGCTCAAGTCTTGAATTTACAAAGAATAACTTAATTCAAATTGTTGGTGTCAAAGAAGCTAATATCGAAGTCGTAGAGGTTTCGACAGCTCCTGAGGGCACTGCTGAAGGAACTGTTGTGGATCAAAGTCCAAAACTAGGTGAGAAAATTGATCTAAGTACGACACGTATAAAGATTTCTATTTATAAACCAAAAACCCCACCATCATCTTCTTCGGTTCCGTCTTCGAGCCAGCGTAACACTAACAGAGTAGATAGTACAGTGCCATCACAAAGTCAATCGACTCCATCTTCGTCAACACATAATCAAACAGACGAACATAACACAGATAATTAATCAATCTTTGTCACAGTTTTTGTGGCAAAGATTTTTTTTCCTCCGAAATTATGATAAAATAAAATGGAGTTTGAAAAAGGAGGGAAACATGGACGAATCAAAAAAACTGAATGCAGTAATTGATGTCATCATGCTAGCTGGAACGATTCTACTGAGAAATGGATCTGAGATTTATCGTGTTGAAGATACCATGATTCGGATTGCTCATTCACAGGGTATTATGGATTGTAATGTTTTAGCCATGCCTGCCGCCATTTTTTTCTCCATTGAAAATACAAATATCTCTCGTATGAAGCGAGTGACCTCCTCTGCTTATAATATTGAGAAGGTATGTGATGTCAACCAGATTTCACGGCAGATCGTATCGGGACAGCTGGATTTGGAGACAGCCTTTATCCAACTAAAGGAATTGAATGCCAAGGCATCTCCCTACACCAATATTCAACTAACTGCTGCAGCGACCTTCAGTGCTCCTTTCTTTTCAATCATGTTTGGTGGGAATGTCTACGATGCCATCGGAGCAGGAGTGGCGACCTTGTTTGCTTTTACTTTCTCTCTCTATGTAGAAAAGTTTATTCGTATTCCTTTTATGACAGCTTTCGCAGGAGCTCTTGTCTTTGGTTTGATTGCACAATTTTGGGCGCGCTATTCTGGTTTACCATCGACAGCTGATTTGGTCATTGCTGGTGCGGTCATGCCTTTTGTACCTGGAATTGCCTTGACCAATGCTGTTCGAGATATTATGACCAATCACATTAACTCTGGTATGAGCAAGATGTTTGAATCCTTGCTGATTACCCTTGCCTTAGGGGCTGGAACATCAGTCGCCCTCGTACTCATGAACTAATATGACACTAACAACATTTTTATTGCAAGCTCTGGCAAGTTTGCTTGTCATTATCACCTTTTTAATCGTCTTAAATGTCCAGCGTTCCATGCTCATCCCTGGTGGAGTTTTGGGAATGTCTATCTGGCTACTCTATCTGATACTCAAAGATCCGACTAACGTCATTTTGGCAACCTTTATTGCTGCTGTGATTGGTTCTTGTGTCAGCCAGATTATGAGTATCCTCTATAAGACACCAGCAGTTGTTTTTGCTCTGGCAATATTGGCGCCACTAGTGCCAGGTTATCTGTCCTATCGAACCACTTCCTTCTTCGTTACAGGTGACTACGGTCATGCCATTTCTAGTGCCATGTTAGTTATGATGTTGGCCCTCGTTATCTCCATTGGAATGGCCAGTGGGACAGTTTTGTTGAAATTGTATCATTATCTCAAAAAGAATCGAGCTAGCTAAGACTCGATTTTTTGTAGCCCTAAAGTTCTGTTTGTTGGACTAGTCTAAAAATTAGATAAGGTTTTTAAAATGAACTTGATTTGGTGAATCAAGTCTTTTTTCGCTCATTTGACCTCAATTGTGATAAAATAGAGGTGAACGATTTTTTACAATGAATGATAAAAATAGAGGTAAATATGACAATCGGTATTGATAAGATTGGTTTTGCAACCAGTCAATACGTTTTGAAATTACAAGATTTAGCAGAAACCCGAGGAATTGATCCTGAAAAATTGAGTAAAGGACTCCTTTTAAAAGAATTGAGTATCGCTCCTTTAACAGAGGATATCGTTACCTTGGCTGCCAGTGCAGGAAATTCTATCCTGACTGAAGAAGATAAGCAAGAGATTGATATGGTTATCGTAGCGACAGAGTCTGGGGTTGACCAGAGTAAAGCTGCAGCTGTCTTTGTACACGGTTTGCTTGGGATTCAACCATTTGCTCGTAGTTTTGAAATCAAGGAAGCTTGCTATGGTGCAACAGCGGCCCTTCACTATGCTAAGTTACATGTAGAAAATTCTCCTAAATCAAAGGTTTTGGTACTAGCCAGTGATATTGCAAGGTATGGTGTTGAAACTCCTGGAGAACCAACTCAAGGTGCAGGATGTGTTGCTATGTTGATTAGCCAAAATCCACGTGTGATGATTTTCAACAATGATAATGTTGCACAAACTCGTGATATTATGGACTTTTGGCGTCCAAACTATTCGACAACACCATTTGTAAATGGGGTTTACTCAACGCAACAATATCTTGATAGTTTAAAAACGACTTGGGAAGAGTGTCAAAAGCGTTATGACTGTAACTTGGACGATTTTGAAGCTGTATGTTTCCACTTGCCATATCCAAAACTAGCTCTCAAGGGAATGAAAAAAATTCTAGACAAATCCTTGCCTCAAGAGAAGAAGGACTTGCTTCAAAAGCACTTTGATGAATCTATTATTTATAGCCAAAAAGTTGGGAACATCTATACAGGTTCACTCTTCCTAGGTCTCTTGTCTCTTCTTGAAAATTCTGATAGCCTGAAAGCTGGAGATAAGATTGCACTCTACAGCTATGGTAGTGGTGCTGTATCTGAGTTCTTTAGTGTGGAATTGGTTGAAGGCTATGAAAAACAATTGCAGCATAATCGCTTAGACTTGCTAGACCAACGTCAAGCTTTGAGTGTTGCTGACTATGAACGAATCTTCTTTGAGGAAGCCAACTTAGATGAGTCTGGATCTGCAACGATGTCAGGTTATGAAGGGCAAGACTATGCCCTTGTTGAGATTGTAGAACACCAACGTCGCTACAGCAAGGTTGAAAAATAATGAAAAAAAATTGGAATGGATTTGCTAAAAAATCAATTCAAGAGCGCCTCGAGCTAGTTAAGTCTCAGGCTCTTACTACTATTGAATCCCAAGAAAGTCTTGAGCAGAATGAAAATCTCAGTCTAGCAGTTGCGGACCAATTGAGTGAAAATGTGGTGGGGACCTTCTCGCTTCCTTACTCAGTAGTTCCAGAAGTTCTGGTAAATGGTCAGGAGTATACCGTTCCCTATGTGACCGAAGAACCATCTGTTGTTGCTGCAGCTAGTTTTGCCAGCAAAATTATCAAGCGTGCTGGAGGTTTTACTGCTCAGGTTCACCAACGTCAAATGATCGGTCAAGTGGCTCTCTATCAAGTCCCAGATAGTGACCAAGCTCGTCAGGCTATTCTGAGTCAAAAGTCGGAACTGATGGAACTGGCAAATCAAGCCTATCCCTCTATTGTCAAACGTGGTGGTGGAGCGAGAGAGCTAACAGTTGAAAAAATTTCTGGTGAGGCTGACTTTTTAGTAGTTTATCTCCATGTCGATACTCAGGAAGCCATGGGAGCTAATATGCTCAATACCATGCTTGAAGCTTTAAAACCAAGTCTAGAGGCTCTCAGTCAAGGGCAAAGTTTAATGGGGATCCTATCCAACTATGCCACAGATTCTCTAGTAACTGCAACTTGTCGCATCGCCTTTCGTTATTTGAGTCGCCAGAAGGATGAAGCGCGTGAACTAGCGGAAAAAATGGTTTTAGCCAGTCAGTTTGCTCAGGCAGATCCTTATCGAGCAGCGACTCATAACAAGGGAATCTTTAACGGAATCGATGCTCTCTTGATTGCTACTGGAAATGATTGGCGTGCTATAGAAGCGGGAGCGCATGCCTATGCAAGTCATGATGGCGCCTATCGAGGACTTAGTCGTTGGACTATAGATTTGGAAAACGAAGAGCTTATTGGAGAGATGACCATGCCGATGCCAGTTGCCACCAAGGGTGGATCTATTGGTCTCAATCCTCGAGTCGTACTCAGTCATGAGTTGCTAGGTCATCCATCTGCCAAAGAATTGGCCCAAATTATCGTTTCGATTGGTCTTGCACAGAATTTTGCAGCCCTTAAGGCTTTGGTCAGTACAGGGATTCAGCATGGACACATGAAGCTTCAAGCGAAATCTTTAGCGCTTTTAGCAGGTGCGACTGAGGCAGAAGTACCCAAGTTAGTAGAAAACTTGATTGCTGAAAAAACCTTTAATCTAGAAAAAGCGCAAACGCTATTGAAACATTTAAGATCATAAGAAAAACTCAGACGAATCTAGTCTGAGTTTTTTTGTTTATACTCAATGAAAATCAAAGAACAAACTAGGAAGCTAGCCGCAGGCTGCTCAAAACACTGTTTTGAGGTTGTAGATGGAAGCTGACGTGGTTTGAAGAGATTTTCGAAGAGTATTAAATACTTTTACCTGGTAAGAGGCTGACTGGTAAGAAATAACCGGTTGTGGCAACTTCTTTTCCTTCGATTTTTTGAAGGAGTAAATCAACTGTCAGGCGAGCAATTTCTTCCAAGGGTTGTTTAATGGTAGTGAGGTGAGGGTAGAAATTCTCGATAAAATAAGTTCCATCGTAGCCAATAACCTTAAGTTGTTCTGGAACAGAAATACCAAGTTCCTGAGCAATCTTCATCACCAAGATGGCTGTCAAATCATCCGATGCGAAAATAGCATCTGGTTTTTGTTTGGTCAGGATACTTTTGATTTCCATTTCCTTGCGGAGGGGTGAAAAGTCACTGGAAATATTGATAATGGGAGCTTTGGGGAAGATAGAAGCAAAGCCTGCATGGCGAAGTCCAGTTGGTGAATTGGAGTTGTCATTACCTGTAATCATAATAACAGACTTAGCTCCAGTTTTCTCTAAAGTTTGAGCTGCTAGGACTCCACCAGCATAGTTATCAGAAGAAACGACAGGAATGTCTGGCGATAGGTTTCGGTCGAAAGAGATGATTGGTGCTGTGACGCGATTGTAGTCCTCAATCCCTAAGTTATGGCTACCAGAGATAATGCCATCCACTTGATTAGCTTCTAGCATTTCAAGATATTCACGTTCTTTTTCCGAATCGTGCTCACTGTTACAGATGATGGTCTTATAGCCGTTTTTGAAGAGTTCGTGTTCCAATTTGTCAATCAATTCAGCATAGAAAACATGGCTGATTTTTGGGAAAATCAACCCAATTAACTTGGCTGATTTCCCTTGGAGGCTACGAGCTAGGTTGTTGGGTTTATAACCCAACTCCCGCATAGCTTCATTGACCTTTTGAATAGTTTTTTCAGATAGATAACCTTTTTTATTGATAACACGTGAAACGGTAGTAGGGCTGACGCCAGCCAATTTTGCGACATCAGTTAGTTTTGCGACCATATTCCAATTCGTAGTATGTTCCAGTTGGGTTTCCAGATTTAATGAGGATTCCATTTTGATCTTCATGTGGGAAGACACGACCAGAAAATACTTTTTCTCCTTTATTGATGAAAATTTCAAAGACTGAATTATCGATGAAGATATTTACAGTAGTAGCTTGGTTGTCGATTGAACATGAGCGAGTAGTTCCAAATTCTTGAGCATATTGCTCACCTGCTTGACTGCGGTCAACAGTAACTTGACCATTGACAAGGTCAAAATTGATGGAGAGTCCCTTACCGTCTTTATCTGCAAGAAGAACGATTTCACTTTGACTATCAGCTTCTAAGTTAAGCTCAAGCTCGTAGGTGTTTTTAGTTTTAGAACGATTTGAAAATTCCTCTTCTGAAGCACGGAGTTCTTTGATAGCAGCTACAGGATACTGATAGAGTTTTCCATCTTTAATGGTAAGTTCCTTGACCAATGAGAAAGTTCCTTGGTGATCAAAACGGTCAGATGGATAAGACACATCTGGTAGACCAAGCCAACTAACAGCAAGTGCACGTCCATCAGGGGTATTGAAGGCTTGAGTAGCATAGGCTTCAAAACCATAATCGAGGTTGTGTAGTTCAGACACATCTACCATACGAGCATTTTCTGGGTCAAAGGAAGTGCCGATTTTATACATGTTTGGATAGATATTGTCGTATTCAAGGACCTTTTTATCCAAACCTTGTGGGCAGTAAAGAAGGACAGGCTGTTCTCCGACAAAGACTAGGTTTGGGCACTCCATCATATAGGCAGTGCGGTCATTATTGAAGTCAAGATCACCAACTTCTTGCCAGTTTGTATAATCATTTTCGACAGCTTTGTAGAGACGGACAAACCCTTTTTTCTTCAAGTCTTGACCACCAACGATTGCGTAGTATTGTCCTTTAAAGTTGAAAATCTGTGGATCACGGAAGTGGTCAGTTGCATCAGCTGGTTGATCAATCAAGACTTTATCAATTTTTTCAATCTTACCGTCCTTATCCATTAAGGCACTAATCTGATAAGGGTGGCGAACCCAGTTTTCATCACGGACATTTCCTGTATAGAATAGGAACAATTGATCGCCAAACTGCATAGCAGATCCAGAGTAAGCGCCGTGGCTATCAAGTGGGGTATCAGGTAAGATTTTTACACCTGTTTCAGTAAAGTGAACCAAGTCGTCACTTTCAAGCTGAACCCAAGATTTCAAGCCATGAGCTGCACCGAAAGGGAAGTTCTGATAAAAGACAATCCACTTACCATCAAAATAAGAAAAACCGTTCGGGTCGTTAAGGAGTCCTTCCTTTGGTTCAATGTGATAGCTGACATGCCATGGGGATTGCGCCATCTTTTCTTGGATTTCTTTTCTTTCTTCTTGTGTCCAATCTTCGTAACGTCTGTAACGACGTTCAGTAGTCCATTCCATTTCTATTTCCTCCATAAAATTCTACTATCTTTATAGTAAACGTTTCCTTATAAAAAAGCAAGTCTTTTACACTAAATTAACGAAAAAAATGTCAAACGTTTGACAGAATGTAGAAGCACTATTTTATGAAAAATAATGAAAATATGAAAGTTTTTGAAAATTTAAAAGTAAAAACCTTGAGTTTATAGGGTATTTATTGCTGTGTTGATGAAAAAAATAGCAAAAACAATCAAAAAATAAAAATTAGCAAAATTTTTTCTGCAAAACGCTTGACATATTTTTTAAACGTGATAGAATAATATTCGTAGGGCGGATAAAATCGCTTTCAAACGTTTTACAAATTTTTTATAAGGAGATTTTTGCAAATGACGAATACAGAAATTGCAAAAAAAGTCATCGAAGCCTTAGGTGGACGTGAGAACGTTAATAGTGTAGCTCACTGTGCGACTCGTCTTCGCGTTATGGTTAAAGATGAAGCGAAAATTAACAAAGATGCTATTGAGAACTTGGAAAAAGTTCAAGGTGCTTTCTTTAACTCAGGTCAATACCAAATCATTTTTGGTACAGGTACAGTTAACAAGATGTACGATGAAGTCGTAGCTCTTGGTTTGCCAACGACATCTAAGGATGAGATGAAGGCAGAAGCTGCTAAACAAGGAAATTGGTTCCAACGTGCCATCCGTACTTTCGGTGATGTTTTTGTACCAATTATTCCAGTTATCGTAGCAACTGGTCTCTTCATGGGTGTTCGTGGACTCTTGAATGCTCTTGGAATGACACTTCCAGAAGATGTGACAACTTACACTCAAATCTTGACTGACACAGCCTTCATCATCTTGCCAGGTTTGGTTGTTTGGTCAACTTTCCGTGTATTCGGTGGTAACCCAGCCGTTGGTATCGTTCTTGGTATGATGCTCGTTTCAGGTTCACTTCCAAATGCCTGGGCTGTTGCTTCTGGTGGAGAAGTAACTGCTATGAACTTCTTCGGATTTATCCCAGTTGTTGGTTTGCAAGGTTCAGTTCTTCCAGCCTTCATCATCGGGGTTGTCGGAGCTAAATTTGAAAAAGCTGTTCGTAAAGTGGTTCCAGATGTACTTGATCTCTTGGTAACACCATTCGTAACACTCCTCGTAATGTCAATTCTTGGTTTGTTTGTTATCGGACCAGTCTTCCACGTTGTTGAAAACTATATCCTTCTTGGAACAAAAGCTATCCTTAACTTGCCATTTGGTCTTGGTGGTTTCTTGATTGGTGGAGTTCACCAAGTTATCGTCGTATCAGGTGTTCACCACATCTTCAACTTGCTTGAAGTTCAATTGCTTGCTGCTGACCATGTTAACCCATTCAACGCTATTATCACAGCTGCCATGACTGCTCAAGGTGCTGCAACAGTAGCCGTTGGTGTGAAAACTAAAAATCCTAAACTTAAAACACTTGCTTTCCCAGCTGCTCTTTCTGCCTTCCTAGGTATTACTGAGCCTGCTATCTTCGGGGTTAACTTGCGTTTCCGTAAACCATTCTTCCTTTCATTGATCGCTGGTGCAGTCGGTGGTGGACTTGCTTCAATCCTTGGTCTTGCTGGTACTGGTAATGGTATCACAATCATCCCTGGTACAATGCTTTACATTGGTAACGGACAACTTCCACAATACCTTCTTATGGTAGCTGTATCATTCGCTCTTGGTTTTGCTCTTACTTACATGTTTGGTTATGAAGATGAAGCAGAAGTGGCTTCAGAAGCTACAACTGAACGTTTGGCTGACGAAGCAGTAACTGGTACTGTTGTTGCACCTAGCGAAGGTGTCATCCAAACACCAATCGTTGGTGACGTAGTTGCCCTTTCAGACGTTAATGACCCAGTCTTCTCAAGTGGAGCTATGGGACAAGGTATTGCTGTAAAACCTAATCAAGATGTTGTTTACGCACCAGCTGATGCTGAAGTGACAATCGTTTTCCCAACAGGACATGCTTATGGTTTGAAAACTACAAACGGAGCTGAAATCTTGATCCACGTTGGTATCGACACTGTTTCAATGAACGGTGAAGGATTCGACCAAAAAGTTGCTCAAGGTGACAAGGTTAAAGCTGGAGATGTTCTTGGAACATTTGATTCAGCTAAGATTGCTGCTGCAGGCCTTGATAATACAACAATGGTTATCGTGACAAACACTGCAGACTTTGCTTCAGTAAATCCAGTTGCTTCTGGATCAGTTGCTAAGGGTGATGCAATCATCGAAGTTAAAGCTTAATACTCTTCGAAAATCAAATTCAAACTGCGTCATACTCGCTTTGCCGTACTCAAGTACTGCCTGCAGCTCGATTCCTAGTTTGTTCTTTGATTTTCATTGAGTACACTACTGTCGATTTAATAAAACAAAAAAACGAACAAATGTCATGTTTGTTCGTTTTTAATTGAATCTTAAAATTTACAGAGGAAAAACTAAAATATTGAGCAACTTTTCCTCCATGAAATATGCTATAATAGAGAAAATAAAAACTAGAGGTTTATCATGACAAAATTATATGGAAGCTTGGAAGCGGGCGGTACAAAATTTGTCTGTGCTGTCGGTGATGAAAACTTTAACATTGTAGAGAAAACACAATTCCCAACAACAACTCCTATCGAGACAATCGATAAAACTATCGAGTTCTTTTCAAAATTTGATAATCTTGCAGGTCTTGCAATTGGTTCATTTGGTCCAATTGATATCGACAAAAATTCAAAAACTTACGGTTTTATCACAACTACACCAAAACCTCACTGGGCGAATGTTGACTTACTTGGTGCTCTCCGTCGCGCTCTAAATGTACCAATGTACTTCACAACAGACGTAAACAGTTCTGCCTACGGTGAAGTAGTAGCACGTAATAATGCAGGTGGACGAATCGAAAACTTGGTTTACTACACAATCGGTACAGGTATCGGAGCTGGTGTTATCCAACGTGGTGAGTTTATTGGTGGTGTTGGTCACCCTGAGATGGGGCACTACTATGTAGCAAAACACCCAATGGATGAGGAGAAAGAATTTAACGGTGTTTGTCCTTTCCATAAGGGATGTTTAGAAGGTTTTGCGGCTGGTCCAAGCTTGGAAGCTCGTACAGGAATTCGTGGTGAAAACATCGAACTCAACAGTTCTGTATGGGATGTTCAAGCCTACTATATCGCTCAAGCAGCTGTAAACGCAACTGTAACCTTCCGTCCAGACGTTATCGTATTTGGTGGTGGTGTTATGGCTCAACAACATATGCTTGACCGTGTACGTGAGAAATTCACATCCTTGCTCAATGGTTACCTACCAGTTCCCGATGTGCGTGACTATATCGTAACACCAGCTGTTGCAGGTAATGGTTCAGCTACACTTGGAAACTTCGTTCTTGCTAAGAGCGTAGCAAAATAAGCATAAAAAATGAGGTCGGGATTTGTCCCGACCTCTTTCTTTAGTCTTTTTCAATTTTCGTTTCCTGATGGAATATATTTTGCCAAGTTTCATGTCTGCGCCAGATACTTGTATGAATAGTATCACCTATCTGATAGCGGATGAGTTTTGTCTTCTGACTAATGGATGTCAAGTGAAGTTCCTTGATAGCAGAGGTTAATTCTTTTTCCTCCTTATAGGCTTCCTTGTCTAGTTCTAGTCCGTCTTGGCGAATATAAATGAAATCTTCAGCCAGTAATTCTTCCAATTGATTTCCTTGGTCAATTAGTTGCTCTCTCATGAGCAATTTTTTATAGACATTATCAAGAATTTCATCCTCAGGAATCGGTGCTGGTTCGATATGAATATCGGTATCAAAGACGCCAAAGCGTTCTGATAACATGGATTCAACCTGATCTGCAATTTCGTGACTTTCGAAAACGGAGAGGTCTGGATTCATCTCGAGAGTAATGTCTAGATAGATATTGCTTCCATAAGTACGACCCCGTTGTGATTTGACCTTGCTAATCTTAGGGATTTCCATAATAGCCTTTTGGTAATCTTCGAGTAAGTGCTCATCAAAACCATCTGAAAGGCTGAAGGATGACTCGATAAAGATATCATAGGCAGTCTTGAGGATAAAGAAGGTGATAACGATGGCAACCAATTTATCCACGAGAGGGAAGTTAAAACTGCTAGCTAGGATGGCGATGGTGGTTCCAAGTGAGGTGACGGCATCTGATAGATTGTCCTTGGCAGCCGCTTTCAGCGCCTTAGACTTAGATTGCTTGCTGAGGTGAGTGTTGTAGAGATAGACTCCAAACATAATCACTGCAGAAATCACTCCCAAAATCGCTCCAAGTGGGTCAATTACAGTTTCTTCACGACTGATAATCTTTTGAATCGTATCGCGCAGAACATCAAAACCAACGTAGAACATGATGATGGAGGTGATAAGACTTGCCAAGTCCTCGATTTTCCAGTGACCGAAACGATGATCTCTATCTGCTGGCTGTCGGGCCAATCGAATCCCTATGAGGAGGGCAACATTTCCGATAATATCAGAAACGTTGTTGAAACCATCAGCCACCAAACTGGACGAGTGAAGGAGGTGACCTGCTGCTAACTTAGCTGCTGACAAGAAAAGGTAGGTCAAGATGCTAATAATAGCACCTCGCTCAGCTAATTTCAAATTTGAAACTGATTGATTCATCTGACTCTCTTCCTAGAATTTTGTATTCTATCATTATACTGGTTTTCCAAGGAAAATTCAAATGGAGGGGGATGGGACATTTATACTGATTCAACAGATTTTTTGAATGAAATATGATAGAATATTAGGTAATCAAAATTTTAGAAAGAGATTTTCATGAATCATAAACAAATCATAGATAGAGTGATTCGAATTGGTTTGCTGTTGCTACCATTTCTTATTTTTTATGGATATAGATTGATTAAGGGATTCGATTATCCAGTGATTGATGATGTCATGGTCAATCAAACCATATTATCGGGTGATAATATGTTGCTTCCCTATATTGGAATTTTGTTATCATCTGCTTTAGTATTTCTTCAGCAATTTTTTACAACTTGGAATATTTATTTTATTTTCTTAGCTCTCAGTTTTTGCTTGAGTTTTAGCATCTATTTGGAGTTCTTTTTTAGAAAGAAATATTATTTCTTACTTCCCTTAGTGATTTTACTTCAAATGGTTTTAATGAAGTATTTCTCGTTTTCAGTAATTGCTTACTTGTTATCGACAGCAGCTATACTATTATTATTTGATAGAAAATACGTGACGGGAATGCTTTTGTCTGTAATAGGTTTATCGATTAGGCCGCAAATTATTGCCAGTTTATTATTGCTTTTACTCCCCTTCCTAGCTTTTGAAGTAATCAAAGGAAAAAAGAAAAAAGAATTATTCTTGTTATCTGCTGTTATTTTGTTTATCTTTACTTCCAACAAAGTTTATACACTAACGAATCCAGATGTTCAAGAATACCTAACTTGGAATACTCTGAGTACCAACTTGAGAGATTTTCCTGCGATTGATTATGAGAAACATGCCAAGGAATTTCAGGAACTGGGAGTCAGTGAAAATGATTTATCTACTTCAACTTATTGGCTCTTTGCTGAAAAAGGTGCTTTGAACAATGAGCTGTTAACAAAAATTCAATCAGTACGTTCTTTCTCTGAAAAGTACTCCTTTAATGTGCTTCAGATGGTATCAGATTATTTTCAAAATATCATTTTGACAAGCTTTCTTTTTGTTATGATTGGCTGGTTTTTGTTCTTCAAGCCCAAGAAGTTTTATGGATGGCTACTCCCTCTTGTTCCGTTTGCGCTGATAGGTGCTCTATTTGTTAGGCAGAGAGTAGTAGAACGGGTCTATATCCCAATTATCATTAGCTTTTTAATCTTTTTTATCTACTATGCTCCTTTATTTTACACTAAGCGCAAACTGTTGAAGAAAAGAGGAATTTTTTATAGTCTACAACTTGTAGGAATGCTTGCGAGTATGGCCTGGGTAAATAGTGTGGGACAAGAACTTTACTGGTTCCCAATCATTCAATCATCCATGGTATCAGAGTATCATGACGTAGTGGAAAAACATTCTGATAAATTGCTTGTTTTTGGTGGTTATGGAACACTTGTCAATTCTCAACCGAGATTGGCTACGATTAGAAGGAAGCCTGATCAGTTGATTGAAAATACAACAACCTTAGGTAACTGGCAAACTTTTTCGCCACATTATTATCAACTAATGAAAAAGTATAATGTTGAGGAGCCTAGTAATCTTCTTTCTTCTGCTATTGATAAGGAGAATATCCTATTCTTTTGGTCACCTTCTTCAGGAAAGATGGATCAAGTCAAGAAAATAATGAAAGAACATTACCAGAAAGATGTTTATTTTGAAGAAGTTGAGGTGGTCACTTCTGATATGAATCTTTATCGACTAAGAACAGGAGAAGGGAGATAGGATGAAAAAGCGCATAGGTTACCTAGATATGGCTAAGGGGCTAGCGATTATACTTGTTATTATAGGGCACAGCAGTTTTGTGCCTCTTCGTGCAAAAATACTCCTCTATGTTTTTCATATCCCCTTATTTTTCTTCTTGTCAGGTTTTACTTTAAATGTCACTAAATACAAATCATTTAAGGAATATTTTATTAGCAAGGTGAAAAGTTTGGTCGTTCCCTTTTTTTGCCTGAATATTTTTGTTTTTCTCTTTCAACTCTTTGTCATGTATCCTGAACAAGTGTTTAGTTTTAATCTTATTCATTTTACTAAACAATTGTTGTTGTCAGATCGCTTGCATGTTTATTTTCAGTTATGGTTTCTGAATGTCATGTTTTTAGCACATGTTGTTAGTTACTTTATTCTCAGAAGAAAATGGTCGATTGGTCAATGGCTATTGATTCTTGTATCACTCTTGCTTCTAGTCGTTTTAGGACAAAAAATCTATACTTGGAATTTTTATCTTATCTGGAATCTTGATTTGGTCCCTGTAGCCGTTGTCTTCACTTTTCTAGGTGTTGGAGTGAGAAAATATTTACCTCAGCTGGAGAAGTTTTTTGCAATATACAATCTGCCAGTTGCCTTATCTCTAACTATATTTGTAGGCAGATTGAACTATCATTGGAGTGGAAGACAAATTGTCGATCTCTACTATCAGCAGATAGGGAACCATCTCTTATTTTACATTGCTGCAATTTCAGGTATATGGTCCACCCTCATATTCTTTAAGTCAATTCCTGAAATGACTCTCTTGAAATCAATCGGCCAAAGAACCTTGATTTACTATGGTGTCCATGCCCCAATTGTTTTAGTATTGGTAGAAAAATTAGTTTTACAACTGTCTACAAGATATACTGGTATTTTTGTGAATGGCTACGTTACAACAAGTGTTGTGACAATATTGACTTTGGTAGGGTGTGAATTGATTGTCAGAGTATTTAGAGGGACCAATTTTCCCTTTGGATTTAAAAGGTTAGGAGACAAAGATGAGTAGAAATAATCCGATTTTATATATCGTGATTCCATGTTATAACGAAGAGCAAGTGTTACCTCACACAAATCCGATGTTTGTCGGGAAGATTGAGGAATTGGTAAAAAATCAAGAGGTTCATCCAAATAGCAAGGTCATGTATGTGAATGATGGCAGTAAGGATAAAACTTGGGAACTTATCCAAGAATATGCTTCATCGAATCCATTTGTTGTAGGTATTTCTCAAAGTCGAAACCGTGGTCATCAAAGTAGTGTTCTTGCTGGGATGTACGAAGCTGCAGAATTTGCGGATATCGTGATTACCATTGATGCAGATGGTCAAGATGATATTGATTGTATGAATCAGATGATTGCTGAATATAAGACTGGTTCAGAGTTAGTCTACGGTGTTCGTGATAATCGAGATACAGACTCAGCTTTTAAACGTATAACAGCAGAAGGTTTTTACAAAGTGATGCAACTATTTGGAGCGGATGTCGTTTTTAATCATGCTGACTATCGTTTAGTCTCAAAACGATTTCTACAGGAATTATCCAAGTTTAAAGAAGTTAATCTGTTCCTTCGTGGCATTATGCCTCTGGTAGGATTTAAGTATTCCTATGTGACTTATAAACGTCATGAACGAATTGCTGGAGAAAGTCACTATCCACTTTCTAAAATGCTTGGCCTAGCAATGGACGGAATTACGAGCCTATCTATTAAACCCATTCGCTTGATTACCGCAATGGGAGTTGTGACTTCCTTTTTTAGTTTTTTGTTGATCATCTGGGTTTTGTGGAGCAAATTTGCTGGTACAGTTGTGGCCGGTTGGGCTAGTACCTACGCTATTGTAAGTTTACTTGGCGGAGTTCAACTCATTAGCCTTGGTGTAATCGGTGAATATATTGGAAAAATCTATTTAGAAACCAAACATCGTCCAAGATACATTATTAGCGATCGTACTTATGATGGGAATGTTGACTAACTCCACCCCAGCACTTGAAAACTTTAGAATTTCTGATATAATAGAACTACTCAAGGGAGTAGCTGGCGGTTAACCGCGATAGTGTCGTCATTACGAATTATTTCCGGCACTATATTAAACAGCGAGACTTGTTTTTTTAAAAAACAGGTCTCTTTTTTTGTAAAAAGAGGCCAAAAAGGAGGAGACTGTTTTGTCAAAAGAACAAAATAAAGACTTGTTTTACACACAATCTTCTGAGGAAGTCCTAAAGAATCTGGACTCATCTGTTGAAGGTTTGTCAACTGCTCAAGCTCAAGAACGCATAGCGACTTATGGTCGAAATGAGTTAGAAGAGGGCGAAAAACGTAGCCTACTAGCTAAATTCCTTGATCAATTTAAGGATTTGATGATCATCATCTTGCTAGCGGCAGCGGCACTTTCTGTCATTACAGAAGGAATGGACGGTTTAACAGATGCCATTATCATCTTGGCCGTAGTTGTCCTGAATGCAGCCTTTGGTGTTTACCAAGAAGGTCAAGCAGAAGCAGCGATTGAGGCTCTGAAAAATATGTCTAGCCCAATGGCCCGTGTTCGTCGTGATGGTCATGTCATTGAGATCGACTCAAAAGAATTGGTGCCTGGGGACATCGTCTTGCTTGAAGCTGGAGATGTAGTTCCTGCTGATATGCGCTTGTTTGAAGCGGCGTCTCTTAAAATCGAAGAAGCTGCTCTTACTGGTGAATCTGTACCAGTTGAAAAAGATATTACTCAAGTAGTAGAAGCAGATGCTGGTATTGGGGACCGCGTTAATATGGGTTACCAAAACTCAAACGTAACTTACGGTCGTGGTATTGGTGTCGTGACTAACACTGGTATGTATACTGAAGTTGGTAAGATTGCGGATATGTTGGCCAATGCCGATGAGACAGAAACACCATTGAAGCAAAGCTTGGAACAATTATCTAAAGCCTTGACTTACTTAATCGTTGTGATTGCGATTATCACTTTCTTGGTTGGTGTCTTCGTTCGTGGTGAACATCCGTTGGAAGGCTTGATGGTTGCAGTAGCCCTTGCGGTTGCTGCGATTCCAGAAGGACTCCCTGCCATTGTAACCATCGTTCTCTCTTTGGGAACTACAACTCTTGCTAAACGTAATTCGATTGTTCGTAAATTACCAGCCGTTGAAACACTTGGTTCGACAGAAATCATCGCATCTGATAAAACAGGTACCTTGACTATGAACCAAATGACGGTTGAAAAAGTCTATACTAACGGTCAATTGCAAAGCTCAGCAGCTGAGATTGCTGCTAGTAACAATACCCTTCGTATCATGAACTTTGCCAATGATACAAAGGTGGACCCATCTAGTAAATTGATTGGTGACCCAACGGAGACAGCTCTTGTACAGTTTGGTTTGGACCACAACTTTGACGTTCGTGAAGTTTTGAAGAATGAGCCACGTGTGGCAGAATTGCCATTTGACTCAGAACGTAAACTTATGTCTACGATCCATAAGGAAGCAGACGGTACTTACTTTATCGCTGTTAAGGGTGCCCCTGACCAATTGCTCAAACGTGTGACACGTATTGAAGTCAATGGGGAAGTTCGTCCAATCACAGAAGAAGACAAACAAGCTATCCTTGCTACCAACAAAGATTTGGCTAAACAAGCCCTTCGTGTCTTGATGATGGCTTATAAAACTAGCGATGAAATTCCAACCTTGGAATCTGAAATTGTTGAGTCTGACCTCATCTTCTCTGGTTTAGTCGGCATGATTGACCCTGAGCGTCCAGAAGCAGCAGAAGCTGTCCGTGTCGCTAAGGAAGCAGGTATCCGTCCAATCATGATCACGGGTGACCACCAAGATACAGCTGAAGCTATTGCTAAACGTCTTGGAATCATCGATCCAAATGACACCGAAGACCATGTCTTCACGGGTGCTGAGTTGAATGAACTCACTGATGAAGAATTCCAAAAGGTCTTCAAGCAATACTCTGTTTATGCTCGTGTATCACCTGAACACAAGGTTCGTATCGTGAAAGCATGGCAAAAAGAAGGTAAAGTTGTTGCCATGACAGGTGATGGAGTCAACGACGCACCATCACTTAAGACAGCTGATATCGGTATCGGTATGGGGATTACAGGTACGGAGGTTTCTAAGGGAGCTTCTGATATGGTCCTTGCTGATGACAACTTCGCAACCATTATCGTAGCGGTAGAAGAAGGACGTAAGGTCTTCTCAAATATCCAAAAATCAATCCAATACCTCTTGTCTGCCAATATGGCTGAAGTATTCACCATTTTCTTTGCAACTCTCTTTGGTTGGGATGTATTGCAACCAGTACATCTTCTCTGGATTAACTTGGTAACAGATACGCTACCAGCCATCGCTCTTGGTGTTGAACCAGCTGAGCCAGGTGTGATGACCCACAAACCTCGTGGACGTAAGTCTAACTTCTTTGATGGTGGTGTCTTCGGAGCTATCATGTATCAAGGTATCTTCCAAACCATGCTGGTTCTTGGTGTTTATGGTTGGGCAATTCTCTTCCCAGAGCATCAAGTTCAAAGTGAAATCCACGCAGATGCCCTTACAATGGCCTTTGCAACTCTTGGTTTGATCCAATTGCTCCATGCCTTTAACGTCAAGTCTGTTTACCAATCAATCTTTACGGTTGGACTCTTCAAGAACAAGACCTTTAACTGGTCAATCCCAGTTGCCTTCATCCTCTTGATGGCTACGATTGTGGTTCCAGGATTTAACAGCCTCTTCCACGTTTCACATTTGAGCTTGACTCAATGGATGGCGGTTATTGTAGGTTCACTCATGATTGTTGTTCTTGTTGAAATTGTCAAAGCAGTTCAACGTGCACTTGGAAAAGATAAAAACGCCATTTAAGCATTGAAAAGTCATCTTCGGATGGCTTTTTTGTGTTTATATAAAGATAAATGTCAATAGATTTTGTGCTATAATCAAGTAGAGAAAAAGATGGAGGAAAGAAGACTTGGAAAAGAAAATCGTAAGAGATATGATATTTTTATCGCAGGTATCCCAGCCTGCTAGTCAGGAGGATTTACCTCTAGCAAGGGATTTACAAGATACTCTGCAGGCTAATCGTGAGACCTGTGTTGGACTAGCGGCCAATATGATTGGGGTGCAAAAGCGCGTGATTATTTTTAATATCGGCATGATTCCCATGGTTATGTTTAATCCGGTTCTCAAGTCTTTTGAAGGGCCTTACGAGACCGAGGAAGGATGTTTGTCTTTGACAGGTGTAAGACCGACAACCAGGTACGAAAAAATTACCGTATCCTACAGAGATATTCATTGGAAAGAGCAGACCATTACCCTGACAGGTTTTCCGGCTCAGATCTGTCAGCATGAATTGGATCATTTGGAAGGTCGCATTATTTAGGCTCAAATCCTTGGTGCTCCTAGAAAAATATGCTACACTAAGACTATGAAAATTCTAATCCCAACCGCAAAAGAAATGAATACAAATGTTCCTAGTTTAGAGGCAAAAACCTTGTGTCCTGAAAGTCAGGCTGTACTAGACGAACTAACTATATATTCTGCTCAAGAACTGGAAAATTTTTATAAAATTTCTGCTGAAAAAGCACAAGAAGAGTATGAACGCATCCAAGCTTTAAAAAATGGAACTGCAAACTCTTATCCTGCTTTGCAACTCTTTGATGGACTTATGTATCGCAACATCAAACGGGACAATCTAACCAAGGCTGAACAAGCCTATCTGGAGAAACACCTCATGATAACGTCAGCTCTTTACGGTGTGATTCCAGCCTTTGCACCGATTGCACCTCACAGACTGGACTTTTTGATGAAGCTTAAAATCGCTGGGAAAAGCCTGAAAAGTCACTGGCAGTCAGCTTATGAAGAGTCGGTGAAGGGTGAAGAACTAATCTTTTCACTCTTGTCTTCGGAATTTGAAACTGTCTTCCCTAAAGAGGTTCGCGAGCAAATGGTGACCTTTAAGTTTATGGAGAACAGAGATGGAAAACTTAAAGTCCACTCAACCATTTCAAAGAAAGCTAGAGGTACTTTCTTAACAGCCTTGATGGAAGATCAGGTAACTTCGGTAGAAGAGATTAAAAAGCTCAGTTTTGCAGGTTTTACCTATCGAGACGACCTGTCTAGTGACAAGGAAATGGTCTTTGTAAAATAGATTGAAAATAGCGTCTGCTCCTGATTGAATCAGGGCAGGCTTTTTTATGATTTGATGCTTCTATTTTTAGTTCAGAATGGTAGGAATTTTCTCACAATTTTGATATAATAGGGCTATTAGAAAATTTCAAGGAGACAAACATGTCAGTTAAAATTGCTTTACTTGGATTTGGTACAGTAGCCAGTGGCGTACCATTCTTGCTAAAGGAAAATGGAGAAAAAATTGTTCAAGCAGCACATTCAGAAATTGAAGTAGCCAAAGTTTTGGTCAAAGACGATGAAGAGAAAGCCCGCTTGCTTGAAGCAGGAAATGATTTTAATTTTGTAACAAATATTGACGAAATTTTGTCAGATAAAGACATTGCGATTGTTGTTGAGTTGATGGGACGTATCGAACCGGCAAAAACATTTATCACTCGTGCCTTAGAAGCAGGGAAACATGTCGTGACAGCCAACAAGGACCTTTTGGCTGTTCATGGTGCAGAATTGCTTGAGATTGCCAAAGCTCATAATGTTGCTCTTTATTATGAAGCAGCTGTTGCGGGAGGAATTCCAATCCTTCGTACCTTGGTTAACTCACTAGCATCAGACAAAATCACTCGTGTTCTTGGTGTTGTCAATGGAACATCTAACTTCATGATGACCAAAATGGTAGAAGAAGGCTGGTCTTATGCAGATGCCCTTGCTGAAGCTCAACGCCTTGGTTTTGCTGAAAGTGATCCAACTAATGACGTTGACGGGATTGATGCAGCATACAAGATGGTCATCCTCAGCCAGTTTGCTTTTGGGATGAATGTCAAATTTGAAGATGTGGCCCATCAAGGAATCCGCAATATCACTCCAGAGGATGTGGCAGTTGCCCAAGATCTTGGGTATGTGGTTAAATTAGTAGGTTCTATCGAAGAAACAGCTTCTGGAATCGCTGCCGAGGTTACACCAACCTTCCTTCCTAAAGCTCACCCACTTGCAAGTGTCAATGGTGTCATGAATGCTGTCTTTGTGGAGTCTATCGGGATTGGTGAATCAATGTACTACGGACCAGGGGCTGGACAAAAACCAACAGCAACGAGTGTCGTAGCTGATATTGTTCGTATCGTTCGTCGTTTGAATGACGGTACAATTGGAAAAGCCTTTAACGAATACCATCGTGACCTTGTTTTGGCTCAGCCAGAAGATGTTAAAGCTAACTACTATTTCTCAATCTTGGCACCAGATTCAAAAGGTCAAGTCTTGAAATTGGCTGAACTCTTTAATGCAGAAGATATTTCCTTCAAGCAAATCCTACAAGATGGCAAGCAAGAAGGCAAGGCTCGTGTTGTCATTATCAGTCATAAGATCAACAAGGCGCAACTTGAAAATATTACATCAGCTTTGAAGGGTGTATCTGAGTTTGAACTTCTCAACACCTTCAAGGTTTTAGGAGACTAAGATGAAGATTATTGTACCTGCTACAAGTGCCAATGTGGGTCCTGGTTTTGACTCGGTTGGTGTAGCTGTAACTAAATATCTAGAAATTCAGGTTTGTGAGGAACGCGAAGAATGGATGATTGAGCACCAATTAGGCAAATGGATTCCACGTGACGAGCGTAATCTTTTGCTGAAGATTGCTTTACAAATTGTTCCAGACCTACAACCAAGACGTCTGAAAATGATTAGTGATATTCCACTTGCGCGTGGACTTGGTTCATCGAGCTCTGTCATCGTTGCAGGAATTGAACTGGCAAATCAATTAGGAAATCTTAAATTAAGCGATCACGACAAATTGCAATTGGCGACTAAGATTGAAGGCCATCCTGATAATGTTGCGCCAGCTATCTATGGTAATCTGGTCATTGCGAGCTCAGTCGAAGATCAGGTTTCAGCTGTTGTGGCGCCTTTTCCAGAGTGTGCTTTCCTAGCTTATATTCCAAACTATGAATTGCGAACTCGCGATAGTCGTGGTGTCTTGCCTAAGAAATTATCATACAAGGAAGCTGTTGCAGCAAGTTCTATCGCCAATGTGGCTATCGCAGCTCTATTGACAGGAGATATGGTCAAAGCTGGCCAAGCTATCGAGAGTGACCTTTTCCACGAGCGTTATCGTCAAGATTTGGTGCGAGAATTTGCGACAATTAAAAAAGTTGCTAAGAGAAACGGTGCTTATGCGACCTACTTGTCTGGCGCTGGACCTACTGTCATGGTTCTAGCTGATCCTGATAAGATGCCGAAGATTAAGGCAGAGCTTGAAAAACAACCGTTCAAAGGCAAGCTTCATGATTTGCAAGTAGATACACAAGGCGTGCGCGTCGAAGAAAAATAAATATAGCGATAGGATGGGGAAACTCTCTATTAGAGGGCTTCCTATCCTTTTTTTGAAAATGAAAGATGGGATATGAAATGTTTCCCACTTTTGCTGACCGATAGATGGTCAAGGAGGTATGAGATGGCAGAAATATATTTAGCAGGTGGTTGTTTTTGGGGTTTGGAAGAATATTTTTCCAGAATTTCTGGAGTGTTGCAAACCAGTGTTGGTTATGCTAATGGTCAGGTAGAAACTACCAATTATCAATTAATCAAAGAAACAGATCATGCTGAGACTGTGCAAGTTATCTATGATGAAAAGGCAGTCTCGCTCCGTGAGATTTTGCTTTATTATTTCCGGGTCATTGATCCATTGTCTGTCAATCAACAAGGAAATGACCGTGGCCGTCAATATCGTACAGGGATTTATTATCAAGATGAAGAGGATTTACCGACTATCTATGCCCTTGTCCAAGAGCAGGAGCGCATGCTCGGTCGCAAGATAGCGGTAGAAGTGGAGAAACTCCGTCACTATATCCTGGCTGAGGACTATCACCAAGACTACCTCAAGAAAAATCCTGGTGGTTATTGCCACATTGATGTGAGGGATGCTGAAAAACCACTGATAGATGCCGCCAACTATGAAAAGCCTAGTCAGGCAACGTTACGAGAAAATTTGTCAGAAGAGTCCTACCGTGTCACCCAAGAAGCTGCTACGGAAGCTCCCTTTAGCAATGCCTATGATCAAACCTTTGAGGAAGGAATTTATGCCGATATCACGACAGGAGAGCCCCTCTTCTTTGCCAAGGATAAGTTTGCCTCAGGCTGCGGTTGGCCAAGTTTTAGCCGTCCTATTTCCAAGGAACTCATTCATTACTATCAGGACTTGAGTCACGGTATGGAGCGTATCGAAGTTCGATCACGTTCGGGTAATGCCCACTTGGGTCATGTCTTTACAGACGGACCTCAGGAACTAGGTGGCTTACGTTATTGCATCAATTCTGCCTCTCTACGATTCATTGCTAAGGATGAAATGGAAGAGGCTGGTTATGGCTACCTACTTCCATATTTGAACAAATAAAAAGATGGTGGTTTTTCCACCTTCTTCATTTTGAATTAGAAGGGACTTATGAAACACTTACTTTCTTACTTTAAACCCTACATCAAAGAGTCTTTCCTGGCACCCTTGTTTAAGTTGCTAGAAGCTGTTTTTGAACTATTAGTTCCTATGGTTATAGCTGGGATTGTTGACCAATCCATCCCTCAAAAAGATCAGGGTCATCTGTGGATGCAAATGGGTCTCCTCTTTGTTTTTGCAGTTATCGGCGTTTTAGTAGCCTTAGTTGCTCAGTTCTACTCAGCCAAGGCAGCGGTTGGATTTGCTAAGGAGTTGACCAATGACCTCTATCGTCATATTCTTTCCTTGCCAAAGGATAGTCGAGACCGTTTGACGACTTCGAGTTTGGTGACGCGTTTAACTTCGGATACCTATCAGATTCAGACAGGGATCAATCAATTTTTACGCCTATTTTTAAGGGCTCCTATTATTGTTTTTGGTGCCATTTTTATGGCCTATCGTCTATCGCCTGAATTGACCTTCTGGTTTTTGGTCATGGTTGCCATTTTGACCTTTGTCATTGTAGTTTTATCACGCTTGGTCAATCCTCTTTATAGCATTTTGAGAAAGAAAACAGATCAGCTGGTTCAGGAAACACGCCAACAACTACAAGGGATGCGTGTGATTCGTGCTTTTGGCCAAGAAAAACGAGAAATTGAGAATTTTCAAGTACTAAACCAAGTCTATACGGCTATTCAAATGAAAACAGGATACTGGTCTAGTCTCTTGACCCCCTTGACCTATTTGATTGTCAACGGAACTTTGCTGGTGATTATCTGGAATGGTTATATTTCTATCCAGGGAGGCTGGCTCAGTCAGGGTGCCTTGATTGCCTTAATCAACTATCTTCTACAAATCTTGGTAGAGTTGATTAAACTAGCCATGCTGATTAATTCACTCAACCAGTCCTATATATCAGCTAAGCGCATTGAGGAAGTCTTCGCTGAAGAACCTGAAGATATTCATTCTGAGATTCATGTAGGAAAAGTATCTGGACATCGAGTTTTACAAGTTAGTCACTTGACCTTTACTTATCCAGATGCTGCTCAACCTTCGCTAAGGGATATTTCTTTTGATATGCATCAAGGAGAAATTCTTGGGATTATCGGAGGAACTGGTTCTGGTAAGTCAACCTTGGTACAGGTTTTACTTGGTTTGTACAAACCAGATAAAGGAACAGTGGCCCTCTATCAGGCTGGGAATAGTCCTCAAAATCTTGCTCAATGGCGGTCCTGGATGGCCTATGTCCCTCAAAAAGTTGAACTCTTTAAGGAAACCATCCGTTCCAACTTGACTTTAGGTATGGAAAAACCTGTCTCGGACCAAGAACTCTGGCAGGCTTTAGAAATTGCTCAGGCCAAGGACTTTGTCAGCGATAAGGAAGGTCAGCTGGACGCAGAGGTTCAAGCAGGCGGTCGAAATTTTTCAGGTGGGCAAAAGCAACGCTTGTCGATTGCCCGAGCAGTCTTGCATCGAGCACCATTTCTCATCTTGGATGATGCGACTTCAGCCCTTGATACCATTACTGAGTCCAATCTTCTAAAGGCCATTCAGGAGAACTTGCCAAACACCAGCTTGATTTTGATTTCCCAACGAACTTCGACCTTGAAGATTGCAGACCAGATTCTCCTTTTAGAAAAAGGTCAGCAATTAGCACTTGGAAATCATGAGGAATTGATGAAGACTAGTCAAGTCTATCGTGAAATCAATGCATCCCAACATGGAAAGGAGGATTAGAATGAAAGGCAAACATGCAAGTCAAACCCTCAAACGATTAGCAAAAGATTTAGCAAGTCATCCCATCCTTCTTTTTCTAGCTTTCTTAGGAACCATTGCTCAAGTGGCCCTATCAATCTATCTTCCAATCTTGATTGGACAGGTAATTGACCAAGTCCTAGTGACGGGCTCATCTCAGGTATTTTGGCAGATTTTCCTCCAGATGATATTGGTGGTCATAGGAAATACACTAGTTCAATGGGCCAATCCCCTCCTCTATAATCGACTGATTTTCTCCTACACTAAAGATTTGCGAGAGAAAATCATTCAAAAACTCCATCGTTTACCGATTGCCCTTGTAGACAAACAGGGGAGCGGAGAAATGGTCAGCCGTGTGACGACAGATATTGAACAGTTGGCAGCGGGATTGAATATGATTTTCAACCAATTTTTCATCGGAGTTTTGATGATTTTGGTCAGCATCCTTGCCATGCTTCAGATTCATCTTTTGATGACTCTCTTGGTCTTGCTCTTAACACCTCTGTCTATGGTCATTTCACGCTTTATTGCCAAGAGATCCTACCATCTCTTTCAAAAACAGACAGAGTCTAGGGGGATTCAAACCCAGTTGATTGAAGAATCCCTCACCCAACAGACGATTATCCAATCCTTCAATGCCCAGGAAGAATTTATCCAAAAACTCCATGAGGCAAACGATACTTATGCAGGATATTCTCAGTCGGCTATCTTTTATTCTTCGACAGTCAATCCTTCAACCCGTTTTGTAAATGCCCTTATTTATGCCCTTCTTGCTGGAGTTGGTGCTTTCCGTATCATGATGGGCTCTACTTTGACAGTTGGACGTTTAGTGACCTTTTTGAACTATGTGCAGCAGTACACTAAGCCTTTTAATGATATTTCATCGGTCTTAGCTGAGTTGCAAAGTGCCTTGGCTTGTGCAGAACGTGTTTATACTGTTTTAGAAAGCCCTGAGATTAGAGAAACAGGTCTTGAAGTCTTGAACAGCGACCAAGTCAAAGGAGCTATTTCCTTTAAGCATGTTTCTTTTGGCTATACTCCAGAAAAAATCTTGATTAAGGACTTGTCTATTGATATTCCAGCTGGTAGTAAGGTTGCTATCGTAGGACCAACGGGTGCTGGGAAGTCTACCATCATTAATCTTCTTATGCGTTTTTACCCGATTAACTCTGGAGCTATTTTATTGGATGGTCATTCCATTTATGACTATACTCGAGCTTCTCTTCGACAGCAGTTTGGAATGGTGCTTCAAGAAACTTGGCTCAAGCAAGGAAGCATTCATGACAATATTGCCTTTGGCAATCCTGATGCTAGCCGAGAGCAGGTCATTGCGGCAGCCAAGGCAGCTAACGCAGACTTCTTTATCCAACAGTTGCCACAGGGTTATGATACCAAGCTTGAAAATGCAGGGGAATCCTTGTCTGTTGGTCAGGCTCAGCTCTTAACTATTTCCCGTGTCTTTCTAGCCATTCCTAAGATTCTTATCTTAGATGAGGCGACTTCATCCATCGATACCCGGACAGAGGTCTTGGTTCAGGATGCCTTTGCCAAACTCATGAAGGGGCGCACAAGCTTCATCATTGCCCACCGTTTGTCGACCATTAAGGATGCTGATTTGATTCTTGTCTTGGTGGATGGAGATATTGTCGAGTATGGCAATCATCAGGAACTGATGGCTAGAAAAGGTAAATATTATCAAATGCAAGAAGCAGCTGCTTTTAGTCCAGAATAGACTTTTAATCGTTTATAAAGCAAATAAGCAAATACAGAATAAAAGTTGCCTTCGGGTGACTTTTTTGTTACAATAGCTAGAAAAATTATCTAGTATGAAAGCTAATACTCAATGAAAATCAAAGAGCAAACTAGGAAACTAGCCGCAGGTTGCTCAAAGCACTGCTTTGAGGTTGTAGATAGAACTGACGAAGTCAGTAACATATATACGGTAAGGCGACGCTGACGTGGTTTGAAGAGATTTTCGAAGAGTATAATTTAGAAAAGGAGCCTATTGATGAAAGTCTTTCAGCATGTAAATATCGTGACTTGTGACCAAGATTTCCATGTCTACCTGGATGGTATCTTAGCTCTTGAAAATTCTCAAATCGTCTATGTCGGTCAGGAAAATCAAGAAATTATCAAGCAAGCAGATCAAATTATAGACTATCAGGGTGCTTGGATTATGCCTGGTTTGGTTAACTGCCATACTCACTCTGCAATGACAGGCTTGAGGGGGATTCGTGATGATAGCAATCTCCACGAATGGCTAGAAGACTATATCTGGCCAGCAGAAGCAGAATTTACAGCAGAGATGACTACAAAGGCCGTTAAAGAGGCGCTGACAGAGATGCTCCAGTCAGGAACGACAACTTTCAATGATATGTACAATCCGAATGGAGTAGAGATAGAGAAGATTTATGAAGCAGTCAAGGCATCCAAGATGCGTTGCTATTTTTCTCCAACTCTCTTTTCTTCAGACATGGAGACGACAGATGAAACTGTTGCAAGAACGCGTGCTGTTATCGGGACAATTAAAAGCTATCAGGATCCCAATTTCAAGGTTATGGTGGCTCCTCATTCGCCCTACAGTTGTAGTCGAGAATTGTTAGAGGCTAGTTTGAACCTAGCAAAAGAAGAAGATATTCCGCTTCATATCCATGTGGCAGAAACACAGGAAGAGTCAGGCATTATCCTGAAGCGTTATGGTAAACGTCCAATAGCCTTTCTAGATGAACTTGGCTATTTAGATCATCAGGCTGTATTTGCCCACGGTGTGGAGTTAAATGAAGCAGAAATTACCCGCTTGGCAGATTCGCAAGTCGCTATCGCCCACAATCCTATCAGCAACCTCAAACTAGCTTCGGGAATTGCACCAATCATTCAATTACAAAAAGCAGGTGTTCCAGTTGGTATCGCGACGGACTCAGTTGCTTCTAACAATAATCTCGATATGTTTGAGGAAGGACGCACGGCGGCCCTTTTACAGAAAATGAAGAGCGGTGATGCCAGTCAATTTCCTATTGAAACTGCTCTCAAGGCACTGACGATTGAAGGAGCTAAGGTGTTGAGAATGGAAGATGAGATTGGTAGTCTAGAAGTCGGCAAGCAAGCAGATTTTCTCGTTATCCAACCGCAAGGAAAAATCCATCTCCAACCTCAAGAAAACATGCTCTCTCACCTCGTTTATGCCGTCAAATCCAGTGATGTTGATGATGTCTACATTGCAGGTGAGCAAGTCGTGAGAGCTGAGAAGGTACTAACAGTAGATTTGTAAGTGATACTCTTTCTAATTTTTTAAAGCTAGGTCAGTATCGACTTGACCTCGTTTGCTCTAACAAGTTTATTGATTGAGTATTTATTGTGTAGGCTGTATAGAAAAAGAAGACCTTACGAGTCTTCTTTTTGTTGCATAATATTTAATCTGAACACTTTTGAGAGGGATACAGACCTTTATCCTCTTTTAATCCTTGCACGAACTAGGTCAAGTGCATAATGAAGTGTTTTATCTTTGATAATAAAGAGGGTGATAGCGTAATAAGTATTCTATACTAGATAGTAATCGATAACCCAACGCCATTTTTTTTGATAAAATTTTTGAAATCTTGTATAATAGATAGAACTGAAAGTATGAGGTTACGAACTATGAAAATGAAACAAATCAGTGATACGACTTTAAAAATCACCATGTCTTTAGAAGATTTGATGGATCGTGGAATGGAAATCGCAGACTTTCTCGTTCCACAAGAGAAAACAGAAGAATTTTTCTACGCAATCTTGGATGAGTTAGAAATGCCAGACAGTTTCTTGGACACGGGCATGCTTAGCTTCCGAGTGACTCCAAAGCCTGATAAGGTTGATGTTTTTGTGACAAAATCTAAGATCGACCATAATTTAGATTTTGACGATTTGGCAGATCTTCCTGATATGGATGAGTTGGCTAAAATGTCTCCAGATGAGTTTTTAAAAACCTTGGAGAAAACCATGGCAGAAAAAACTAAAGATGATATTGAAGCCATTCAATCTTTAGAGCAGGTTGAAAAGGAAGAAGAAGCAGCGCTTGACGAAGCCCTCGAAGTAGAAGAAGGAAAAAGAGAGCCTTATATCTACTACATCTTACGTTTTGACGATTTATCTAGTTTGGTTTCTTTTGCCAAAACGGTTGACTACCAAATGGAAACTTCAGAACTCTACAAGATGAATGACCAGTACTATCTGACAGTTTTAGTTGATGTAGAAGATCAACCTAGCCTTTATCCAGCTTGGTTGTTGGCACGTATGCGCGAATTTGCGGATGATAGTGATATCAGTCGTTCTGTCCTACAAGAATATGGGCAACTACTCATCAATCATGATGCTGTTCAAGGACTTCAAAAAGTTTAATCTATAAAAAAACAGAGAAGCTACCCTTCTCTGTTTTTGTAAAATCTAGTTTTTAAAATTTTGGATTCAGTTTGTATCCAAAAAACTGTCATATTATAATTTGAGGATAAAATTAAAGTTCTAGCATAATTTCATGAAAATTTTCTGAATCATCATCTAAAGCTACAAGGAAGAAAAAGTGCCTAAAAAATAAGCAAAGTAGTAGCTTTAATAGAAGAAATGGGGTAGAATGGTAGAAGTTGCTTTTCGGTAGTTTATAATCGAATTGACTGACAAATCTTTTAGGTGTAAATGTTGTTACATCAACGATTTTACTAAACTATTATATTTTTTTTGTTTTCAAAGTATAATTTTATCTTACATTTGAAACTAGATGAATTTGAATCAGTTTTTAAAAAGAGCCCTCATATAGTTTTTGAATCCTAGCAAATGGTATTCCTATGCCTTCCAATCTTGCTAAAATTGATGAAAAACGATATGATAGAATGAAAAAAAGCGAGGTGAAAAATGGACCAAAGACGGATTCAAACAGAAACACAGCAGATACTTGAAGATGTATTAGACAAGGCTTCTTTACAGGAGGGAGCACTATTTGTCTTGGGTTTGTCTTCGAGTGAAGTGCTGGGAGGACACATCGGAAAAGATTCGAGTCAGGAAATCGGTGAACTTATTGTCAAGACTATGTTGGAACTGTTGACGGCTAAGGGAATTCACCTGGCTGTTCAAGGTTGTGAACATGTCAATCGGGCTTTAGTTGTTGAACGAGAAGTAGCTATAAAACATCAGTTGGAGATTGTGAGTGTACTCCCGACCTTACATGCAGGAGGTTCTGGTCAATTGGCCGCCTTCCGCTATATGAAGGATCCCGTGGAGGTCGAATTTATCAGGGCAGATGCTGGTATAGACATTGGTGATACAGCTATCGGTATGCATATCAAACATGTTCAGGTACCCATTCGACCAGTCTTAAGAGAGATTGGTCAGGCTCATGTAACGGCACTTGCTAGTCGACCAAAACTCATTGGAGGGGCGCGTGCTCAATATCCAATAGATCATATTAGGAAGATATAAAATGAATACTAGAAAAATGCAGTTTGAGAGAGTCATTAAATACTCTATTCGGAAGTTCTCGGTTGGTGTCGGTTCTGCGGTTATCGGGACATTTCTTTTGGGGGCAAATAACTTTTTAGTTGAAACTGTTTCAGCTAACGAAGTGGCAACACCCAACCAAGTTCATTACCGTTATTTGGCTGAACAAGAATTGACAGAAGCAGAAAAAGCTTTGATCCATCACGAACTCCCTTCGGATTTAAAACAAGATGATGTTGTCTATCTTGTTTACAGAAAGAAGGAAGTGAATTCTCAACAATTACCGAACACTGGAAGCAAGGAGTTAGCACTGGCAACTCTTGGATTTGCAACAGCGTCTATGGTTGTTGTGGTGATGTCTAAAAAACACCGCAATAAAATGTTGGGTATTCTCTTTATTGGAGCTCTAGGTGGTAGTTACTTTATCCCTCAGTCAGCTCAAGCATTTGAGAATAAAATCTTAGTGTCCTACAATCAAACGATTGCAGCAAGTAGTCAAGAGGATTTGGCAAAAGGTGTCATTCAAATCGAAGGATACGAATATGTCGGTTACTTTAAAGCATCAGACTTCCAAGACCAACCAGAGCAAATGACGACTGCTAAGGGAACTCAAGAAGAAGGCCACGAAGGCGAATCTTTGGTTCAACCAGAGTTGCCAGCCTACACCGGCGAGCTTACAGCCAAAGGCACGCAAGAAGAAGGCCACGAAGGCGAATCTTTGGTTCAGCCAGAGTTGCCAGTCTACACCGGCGAGCTTACAGCCAAAGGTACTCAAGAAGAAGGTCACGAAGGGGAGTCCTTAGTTCAGCCAGAAGCCCCAGCTTATACAGGTGAGATTAGTGCTAAAGGAACTCAAGAAGAGGGTCATGAAGGCGAATCTTTGGTTCAACCAGAATTGCCAGCCTACACAGGAGAGATTACAGCCAAAGGCACGCAAGAAGCAGGCCATGAAGGTGAATCTTTGGTTCAACCAGAAGCCCCAGCTTATACAGGTGAGATTAGTGCCAAAGGCACCCAAGAAGCAGGTCATGAAGGCGAATCTTTGGTTCAACCAGAAGCCCCAGCTTATACAGGTGAGATTAGTGCCAAAGGCACCCAAGAAGCAGGTCATGAAGGCGAATCTTTGGTTCAACCAGAAGCCCCAGCTTACACAGGTGAGATTAGTGCTAAAGGAACTCAAGAAGAGGGTCATGAAGGCGAAGCCTTAGTTCAACCAGAAAACCCAGCCTACACCGGCGAGATTAGCGCAAAAGGCACGCAAGAAGAGGGGCACCAAGGTGAATCCTTGGTTCAGCCAGAGTTGCCAGCCTACACTGGAGAGATTACGGCCAAAGGCACGCAAGAAGCAGGTCATGAAGGCGAATCTTTGGTTCAACCAGAATCCCCAGCTTATACCGGAGAGATTACAGCCAAAGGCACGCAAGAAGCAGGTCACGAAGGTGAATCCCTAGTTCAGCCAGAATTACCAGAGTATACAGTAGCTGAAGCAACTATCACGGAAACTGAAACTGTAGAAGTTCCATATACAAAGGAGTATGTAGCTGATGATACTCGTTACACTGATGAAGAAACAGTGATTCAAAACGGTCAAGCAGGAAGTCAGCTAATTCACCGCGTTTATAAAACTGTTAATGGTCAAAAAGTTGGGGACCCAATCAGCACAAGTACAGAAACTGTTAAGGCTCCAGTAAACGAAAAAATTAGTCGTGGTACCAAGGCTATTGAAGGTCAAGTTGAAGAAGTTTCGTTTGAAGAAATTCCTTTCGAGACAAGAACAGAAGTAGACAGCACTCTTCCGAAGGGAACAGAAGTTGTTGCTCAAGCTGGTCAGAACGGTAAGAAAAAGATTACCAAAGTCTATAAGACTCTTAAAGGCGTGAAAACTGCAGATGCTCCAACGATTTCAGAGGAAGTTGTTGAAGCAGTTCAAGATCGTATCATCAAGAAAGGTGATCAAATCCTGACTGCGCCAACGTTGACACTTACTCAAATTGATAAAGAAGAGTTAGAGCGTAGTGCCAAGGCTCGTTACCGATTGGTCAAACCAACAGGTGTAACTATTAAATCTCTTGAAGTTGTTTTGAAAGATGGAGACACTAGCCTTCAAACAGTCAATATGTCTGAAGGAGACCTGACTGCAAATCTTACAAACTTGAAGTATTACAAGGACTACAAGATTGCGACCAAGATGGTTTACGATCGTGGAAATGGGAATGAAGAAGTAGTTCTCACGGAAGAACCACTAAGACTGGATTTAAAGAAAATCGAGATTAAAGATATTCTAAGAACGGATTTGATCAAATATGAAAATCAAATCGAAATGGATGAAACTCGACTGACTTCAGTGCCAACCGACTTGTCAAACTATTATCTGAAAGTTACCTCTAATGACCATAAGACCAATCTACTAGCGGTTCAAAAAATCGAAGAGTCAACAATTGATGGAAAACAAGTCTACAAGGTAACAGCAGTAGCGGAGAACTTGGTTCAACGTAATGTCGATAATCGCTTTAATGAAACTTATACCTACTATATTGAAAAACCAAAAGCTAGTCAGGATGGTGTTTTCTACGACTTTGGAGAATTGATCCAAGCCATTCAGGCAAATCCTGCTGGTGAATTTAAACTGGGTCAAAGTATGAGTGCTCGTAACGTTGTTCCTCAAGGTAAATCTTACATTACTTCGGAGTTTACTGGTAAACTATTGAGTGATGGTGACAAACGTTTTGCTATCCATAATTTGGAACATCCCCTCTTCAATGTCATTAATGGTGGGACTATTAAGAACATTAACTTTGAAAATGTAGATATTAATCGTTCTGGTCAAAATCAAATTGCGACGGTTGGATTTAACCTTAAAAATAAAGGTCTGATTGAAGATGTTAAGGTGACTGGTTCGGTTACTGGTAACAATGATGTTGCAGGTATTGTCAATAAGATTGATGAAGATGGTAAGGTTGAAAATGTCGCCTTTATTGGTAAAATCAACTCTGTAGGAAATAACTCGACAGTTGGTGGTATTGCTGGTTCAAACTATATGGGCTTTGTCAATAGAGCCTATGTAGATGCGACTATTACGGCGCAAAATGCAAATGCAAGTATGCTAGTGCCATTTGTCACTTACATGCTAAATAGTTGGAAATCAGGTACAAAAGCAAGATTAACAAATTCTGTTGCCAAGGGTATCCTTGATGTTAAAAATACTAGAAACGTTGGTGGTATTGCCTCTAAAACATGGCCATACGGAGCTGTACAAGATAACGTAACATATGCTAAAGTAATCAAAGGTCATGAAATATTTGGTTCTAACGATGTTAACGATGAAGATGGTGGCCCACATATTAAAGATCTTTTTGGCGTAGTTGGCTATAGCTCAGCTGAGGATGGTACTGGTAAAGATACCAAGAGTCCTAAAAAACTCAAACATTTGACTAAGGAAGAAGCTGATAAGCGTGTTGCTGGTTACAATATTACAGCCGATAAATTCATAAGTGAACCTTATGAATTGAACAAGTTGAACAATGTAAGCACCCGTGAAGCAGCTTATGAGTCTATTCAAGACTACAATCCAGACTATAAACTTGCTTATAAGAATATTGAAAAAATACAACCATTCTATAACAAAGATTTTATCGTTAATCAAGCTAATAAACTAGATAAGAACCACAAGTTAAATACTAAAGAAGTTATTTCTGTTACTCCAATGAATGATAATAACTTTGTAACAGATCTAAGTGTTGCAAACAAAATTATTGTTCACTATGCTGATGGAACAAAAGATTACTTCAACCTATCTTCTAGTGATGAGGGTCTAAGTAATGTTAGAGAATACACTGTAACAGACTTAGGTATTAAATATACACCTAATATCGTTCAAAAAGATCATAGTGCTTTAATTAACGGTATCGTAAATATCTTAAACCCTATCGAGCTTCAATCTGATCCAATTTACCAAAAACTTGGCAGAACAGGACAAAATAGAGTAAATGCGATTAAAAATCTATTCTTAGAAGAAAGTTTCGACTATGTAAAAGCTAATTTAAACACATTAGTAACTAAATTGGTTGAAAATGAAGATCATCAACTTAATAATTCTCCTGCAGCTCAACAAATGATTCTTGATAAAGTTGAGAAAAATAAAGCTGCCCTATTGCTAGGTTTAACATACTTAAATCGTTACTACGGCGTTAAATTTGGTGATGTTAATATTAAAGAATTAATGTTATTCAAACCTGATTTCTATGGTAAAAACGTTGATGTTCTTGATAGATTAATTGAAATTGGATCTAAAGAGAATAATATCAGTGGTTCAAGAACATACGATGCTTTCGGTGAGGTTCTAGCGAAATACACTAAATCTGGAGATTTAAATGGTTTCTTAGACTACAACAGAGGATTATTCACTAATATCGATAATATGAATGATTGGTTCATTGATGCGACTAAGGATAAGGTCTATGTAGTAGAAAAAGCTTCTCAAAATCCAGGAGTTGGCGAACATAAATATCGTGCTTATGACAATTTGACTCGTGGTCTTCATAGAAAAATGATTCTACCTTTGTTGAATCTAGATAAGACAGAAATGTTCCTCATTTCTACTTACGATACGATGTCTTATGGTACAGCTAATAAGTACAATACTACTTTGGAAAAACTTAAACCGGAGATTGATTTAGCCGCACAACGTCAGATTAATTATCTTGATTTCTGGCATCGATTGGCCTTGGATAATGTGAAGAATAGATTGTTCAAAGATATCGTCTATCCAGTTTGGGAAGGATTCTATGTTTGGGGTCACGGTTGGCCAGGCTGGCCTGAACGCTATGGCCAATTCAAAAATAGTACGGAAGTATATGCCCCAATCCGTGAAATCTATGGACCTGCAGGAGAATACTACGGTGATAATGGAGCTGTTGCTGGAGCTTATGCAAGTATTTACGATAATCCAAATGATAATCGTGCTAAAGTAACTTTCGTTATGTCTAATATGATTAGCGAATACGGAGCTTCTGCGTTCACACACGAGACTACACACTTAAATGACCGTCTTGTTTACTTCGGTAATTTTGGTCGCCGTGAAGGTACAGATGTTGAAGCCTTTGCTCAAGGTATGCTTCAATCACCTGCTACACAAGGCCACCAAGGTGAATATGGAGCTCTAGGATTAAACATGGCATTTGAAAGACCTAACGATGGTAACCAATGGTATAATACGAATCCAAATGATCTTAAATCACGTGAAGCTATCGATAACTACATGAAAGGTTATAACGATACTTTGATGATGTTAGACAATCTTGAGGCTGATGCAGTTCTTGGACAAAATAGTCAAGAATTGAATAATGCTTGGTTCAAGAAAGTTGATAAGCAAATGAGAGGAAACTCTAAGAACCAATACGACAATGTTCGTGCTCTAAATGATACTGAAAAAGCTATTCAACTTCATTCCGTGAACGACCTAGTAGATAACAACTTTATGACTAACCGTGGACCAGGAAATGGTATCTATAAACCAGATGACTTTAGTTCTGCATATGTCAACGTTCCTATGATGACAGGTATCTATGGTGGTAACACAAGTGAAGGTGCTCCTGGAGGAATGTCATTTAAACATAATACATTCAGATTATGGGGTTACTACGGCTATGAAAAAGGCTTCCTAGGTTATGCTACTAATAAGTATAAACAAGAGGCTAAGGCGGCAGGTAAGAACACCCTAGGTGACGACTTTATTATCAGTAAGATTTCTGAAGGAAAATTCAATAATCTTGAAGATTGGAAGAAAGCTTACTATAAAGAAGTGAAAGACAAGGCTACAAATGGTTTGACAACCTTTGAAGTAAATGGAACTAACATTTCATCTTACAGTGATCTTCTTCGTTTATTCAAGGAAGCTGCTGCTAAGGATGCTGCAACCTTAAAAACAGAGAAGAATGGTAATAAGTCTGTGTCTACAAATAATGTAACCAAACTTAAGGAAGCTGTTTATAAGAAACTTCTTCAACAAACAGATAGCTTTAAAACTTCTATCTTTAAATAATCCAAAACTCTCATCTGCTTAGCAGGTGGGAGTTTTTTGTAATCAAGAAGATTATTGATTTTCCAAACAGATTCTAAGTATTTTTAGTAAGGTAGGTATATAATAGAACTACAAAGTCGATATCTATATTCATATGATAAACGAGAAAGGTGATGAAGATGAAAAAATGGCAAGCAACTGTATTGGTCTGCACTAGTTTGTTTTGTCTATCAGCTTGTAAAAATCAGACAACAAGCGAAACTGACAAGCAAAATGCAGACAAACAAGCGCAAGTTAGCTCTCAGGTAGCAAAAAAAGGAGAAGCAGTTACAGACTTTGAACTCACGGGAGTTGATGGGAAAACCTATCATCTATCTGATTACAAAGGTAAAAAAGTCTATCTCAAATTTTGGGCTTCCTGGTGTTCTATTTGTCTAGCCAGTCTTCCTGATACAGATGAACTTGCAAAAGAAGCAAGTGATGACTATGTCATCTTGACAGTGGTTTCTCCTGGTCAAAAAGGAGAGCAGTCAGAAGAATCCTTTAAAAAATGGTATCAGGGCTTGGACTATAAAGATTTACCAGTATTGCTAGATCCTTCGGGACAACTTTTAGCGAGTTACGGAGTTCGTTCTTATCCGACTCAGGCCTTTATCGATAAAGAAGGCAAACTAGTCAAAACCCAGCCAGGTTTTATGGACAAAGAAACTATTTTACAGACGCTAAAAAGCATAGATTAGAGGCTCATCATGAATGATAAATTAAAAATAATTGTATTCATAGGAATCATCATTTGCATTATTATTGGATTTTTATTTCTTTTAGAAAAAAGGAGCGCAAGCTACACAGATACCACTCAAATCGAGAAGGCAGCAGTTAGTCAAGGACAAAAGGCCAAGAAAAAAACTGAGCTAGGTAAAGATGCGGACTTGCATGAAATCTATCTAGCTGGAGGTTGTTTCTGGGGAGTCGAAGAATATTTTTCACGAGTAGCAGGTGTGACAGATGCTGTTTCTGGCTATGCAAATGGTAGAGGAGAAACAACCCAGTATGAATTGATCGGCCAAACTGGGCATGCTGAGACTGTTCATGTGACCTATGATGCCAATCAAATCTCTCTAAAAGAGATCTTGCTCCATTATTTCCGCATTATCAATCCAACTAGTAAAAATAAGCAGGGAAATGATGTGGGAACTCAGTACAGAACAGGAGTCTACTATACAGATGAGAAAGATTTAGAAGTCATCAATCAAGTTTTTGACCAAGTTTCTAAGAATTACGACCAACCTCTAGCGGTTGAAAAGGAAGCCTTAAGAAACTTTATTGTGGCTGAGGACTACCACCAAGACTATCTCCAGAAAAACCCTAATGGATATTGTCATATCAATGTCAATCAAGCAGCCTATCCTGTTATTGATGCAAGTCAATATCCAAAACCGAGCGACGATGAATTGAAAAAACTTTTGTCTCCAGAGGAGTATGCCGTGACTCAAAATGGTCAAACAGAACGTGCCTTTTCAAATCGTTACTGGGATAAATTTGAAGCAGGTCTTTATGTGGATGTTGCGACTGGCGAACCTCTCTTTTCTTCGAAAGATAAATTTGAATCGGGTTGTGGTTGGCCAAGCTTTACTCAGCCGATCAGTCCAGATGTTGCGACCTATAAGGAAGACAAGTCATACAATATGGTCAGAACGGAAGTCAGAAGTCGAACAGGGAATTCTCACCTAGGACATGTCTTTACAGATGGACCTCAGGACAAGGGAGGTCTACGCTATTGTATCAATAGTCTGTCCATTCGCTTTATTCCTAAGGATCAAATGGAAGAAAAGGGCTATGGCTATTTGTTGGATTATGTTGAGTAATCTTGAGATGATTAAAAAGTGTTTACTAGAAATATATTTTAATTCATAAGAAGTGTAGAATTTGGATTTTAGAAGCGGTTGGGCAATTTAATCGAACGTGTTGGGATCACTCCTGAAAATTCTTGATTTTGAAAACAAGTAAGGTGAAAGCCATCCGTTTTTCAATGCCTGAAGCTATCTACTAATAACTAGGTCGCTAGCCAGATGATTTATTGGAATATGTACCAAATTAGAAATGTTCGATTTATCTCGAAAATATTTTGTAAAAAAATCAACAAAATATTATAATAAAATTATGAAAACGGAATAAAGGAGATGTCTTTAAGGACAAGAACAAAGCTGACATGGAAGATAGAAAAAAGCTACAAAAATTTGCCATTCGTAAACTGAGCATGGGAGTGGGCTCGGTATTGATTGGACTTGCCTTCATTGGAGGAACACTTGAACCGAAACTGGTTCAGGCTGATGAAACCAAGCAAGTTTCCTTTCATTACTTAGCAGAATCGGAGTTGACAGCTGCTGAACGTGAACTCATTCATCATGAATTGCCACAAGATTTGAGCCAAGATAACTATTATCTAGTTTATCGCAAGCAGGGACAAGCCGTCTTACCTCAAACTGGATCTATCAGCTTCCCCTTGGCTGGTGTTGGTCTTTTGACTGCTAGTTTGGTGGTTTTCCTATTTTCAAAGAAAAAACCTTCTAAGATAGTTGGAGTGTTATTGATTGCTTCTGTAGGTAAGAGTTTATTACTACCTTATCAAGTATTTGCTTTTGGACACAAGGACTTGCTAGCTTATGATCAGACTAAAACCCTTGTGTCTGCAGATGGTTTCTCTCAAGGGATTATTGACATTAAAGGCTATGACTATATTGGCTATTTATTAGAGTCAGATTTAAGAGGAACAGGGCAAGATCTAACATCTAGTGAAAATTCAGAAATTCCTGCAAAACCAGTAAATCAAGCAGCTGTTCATGAAATTCCCGAATTCACAGGTGGTGTTTCCGGCGAATCCTTAGTCGAGTCAACTAAACCAACATTTGAAGGTGGAGTCAATGGCCCAGGTACAGTAGCTGAATCCTTGCCAGAGTATACCCCAGAATTGACTAGTCAAAGTGGCGTGCCAGAAGTCCACGACAAACCAGACTTCACAGGCGGTGTATCCGGCGAATCCTTAGTTGAGCCAACAAAACCATCGTTTGAAGGTGGAGTCAATGGTCCAGGAGCAGTAGCTGAAGCCTTGCCTGAGTATAAACAAGAATTTAGCAGTCAAAGTGGCATCCCAGAAATCCATGACAAACCAGAGTTTACAGGTGGCGTATCAGGTGACTCCTTGGTTGAGCCGTCAAAACCAACATTTGAAGGTGGAGTCAATGGCCCAGGTACAGTAGCTGAAGCCTTGCCAGAGTATGAAGGTAGTGCAGTTCCAGTTGATACTCTGAAACAGGAGCACCCAGACTTCACAGGCGGTGTATCCGGCGAATCTTTAGTTGAACCGTCTAAACCAGCATTTGAAGGTGGAGTCAATGGCCCAGAAGCAGTAGCTGAAGTCTTGCCAGGTTATGAAGGCGGCGCAGTTCCAGTTGATACTCTGAAACAGGAAATCCCAGAGTTCACAGGTGGAGTATCAGGTGAATCTTTAGTCGAGCCAACAAAACCAGCATTTGAAGGTGGAGTCAATGGCCCAGGTACAGTAGCTGAAGCTTTGCCTGAGTATAAACAAGAATTTAGCAGTCAAAGTGGCATTCCAGAAATCCATGACAAACCAGAGTTTACAGGTGGCGTATCAGGCGAATCCTTAGTTGAGCCAACAAAACCAACATTTGAGGGCGGCGTCAATGGTCCAGGTACAGTAGTTGAAGTCTTACCAGATTATGAAGGTGGTGCAGTTCCCGTTGCTACTTTGAAACAGGAGCTCCCTGAGTTCGCAGGTGGTGTATCAGGCGAATCCTTGGTTGAACCGTCTAAACCAACATTTGAAGGTGGTGTTAATGGCCAAGGAGCAGTAGCTGAAACCTTACAAGACTATGAAGGTGGTGCAGTTCCAGTTGAAACTTTGAAACAGGACCTCCCTAGCTATAGTGGCGGTGTGAACGCTACTGAAGCGCTGATTCAGGATACAAACCCGACTTTACATATTGAAGTCCGAAAAGAGTTGATTCCTAAACAAACTAGGGAAAAGATTGATCCAGACATGCTTGTCGGTGAAACAAGAATCGAGCAAGTCGGTCAAGATGGTGAGAAAGAGATTGTTACCAGCTATGAGGAAAAAGATGGGAAACGTATTTCAGAGCCGAAAGAAACAACACGGATTTTAAGAGAAGCTAAAGATCAGGTTATCATCCGTGGTAGTAAGGAAAAGGAAGAAATTAAACCTGAACCTGTCCTAACTCTTTCAAATATTACTGGAAATTCGATGGGCCGTTCAGCTCGCTTAAGTTATAATTTGAACAAGGCAGATGGCGTTACCGTCTCAAAAATTAGTGCCACTATCAAAGCCAAGGGGTTAGAGGATAAAACTCTTGATTTGACGAGTGAACAGCTGGAAGCAACAGTTGACAATCTAAAACTCTACACGGATTACACCATATCTACAAAGATGGTCTTTAATCGTGGTAAGGGTGAGGAGAGCGCTCTGCTTGAGGACAAAAAGCTTCGTTTAGAGCTTAAAAAGCTGGAAATAAAAGATATCAAGGAAACAAGTCTTATCAAGGTTAACAATGGCAGAGAGACTGAGATTCAACAATTTGCGGAAGCACCAAGGAATTTGGAAAACTACTATCTCAAGGTCAGCTCTAAAGATCATAAGACCAGCCGTTTAGCCATCAAGTCCATCCAAACTGAGAGAATAGATGGCAAAGAGTATTATAAAGTGACTGCTGAGGCAACTGACTTGATTCAACGTAATGCTCAGAAAACCTTTGAAGAAGGCTACAGCTACTACTTGGCTAAGTCAAGTGCTGATTCTCCTACGATTGCTGGTGTAAAAGAGTACGCTTATCAGGATATTCAAGATTATGATAGTCGCCATGATCAAGCCTATCGCAACCTTGAAAAATTACAGCCTTTCTACAATAAAGAATGGATCGTTAATCAAGGGAACAAGCTAGATCTTGATCACAATCTAGCCAAGAAAGAGGTAGTCTCTGTTATTGCCATGAAGGGACAAGATTTTGTGACGGACCTGTCAGCGGCAGATCATATCATGGTTCATTATGCAGATCAGACCAAGGATGTGTTTGCAATCACCTCGCAAAATTCTGGCTTAACTGCTGTTAAGGAATACAAGATTGCTGACTTGGATGTGCTGTATACTCCAGATATGCTAGTTAAGGAACGTTCGGCCTTAGCCAAGGAGCTAACATCTATCCTGAAAACAGTGGACTTACAGTCTGATGGGATTTATCGAATCCTAGATGATCAAACCACTAGCCTTGATAAGAAGGTTGAGTCCGTGAAGAATTGGTACCTAGAAGAAAGCTTTGCAGAAGTCAAAGCGCAGCTGGGAACTCTGGTTGATAAGTTACTCACCAATCTAGACTATCAGTGGAACGATTCACCTGCTAGCATGGCTTCCTTGAAGCAAAAAGTTCAGGATCATCAGTCTGCTATCATGCTGGGACTTGCTTATCTCAATCGCTATTATGGTATCCGATTTGCCGATTACAATCTGAAAGAACTCATGCTCTTTAAACCAGATTTTTATGGCCAAAATGTGGATATCTTAGATCGGTTGATTGAAATCGGTTCAAGAGAAAGCAACCTAAAAGGCGACCAGACTCATGAAACCTTTGCAAGAGTCCTAGCCAAGGATACAAAATCTGAAGATTTACATGCCTTCTTAGACTACAACAGACAGTTATTGACGACTGACAAGGATATGAATGACTGGTTTGTGAATGCCACCAAGGGCCATGTGTACATAGCAGAGCGAGCTTCGAAGAATCAAGAAATTGCAAATCGGAAGCATCGGGCTTATGACAATCTGAATAACTGGTTGCATCGCAATATGATTCTGCCTTTGTTGAATGTGAAGAAGGCACAGATGTTCCTGATTTCCAACTATAATACCATTACCTTCGGATCAGCTGATAAATCTGGCAAAACCATAGACCAGATGAAGGCTGACATTGATCTAGTAGCGGACCGTCAGTTGACTTACTTGGACTTTTGGTATCGACTTGCTGCTGATGATGTCAAAGATCGTATGGTTAAGAGTGACTTTAATGTAGCTACACCAGTTTGGGAAGGCTATCGCGTTGATGGACGTGGCTGGGTAGAGCGTTATGGACATACTAGTGGTATGGCAGACTATGCGCCAATTCGTGAAGTATTTGGACCAGCAGGTCGCTACTATAAGGACAATAAACTAGGAGCTTATGCCTCTATCTATCCCAAGATAAATGCCAGAGATGCTGTTCACTTTGTAGAAATAGATATGATGAGTGAGTATGGTTTGTCTGTCTACACCCATGAGACAACTCACGTCAACGATCGTATTGTCTATCTGGGTGGCTACAAACATCGTGAAGGAACCTATGTAGAAGCCTATGCTCAGGGCATGCTCCAGTCGCCAGCTGAGGAAGGGCATCAAGGTGAGTATGGTGCTCTTGGTCTCAACATGGCTTATATACGACCAAATGATGGGGATCAATGGTACAATCCAGATCCAACCAAGTTGCAAACACGCCAGCAGATTGACCACTACATGAAGGGTTATAACGAGGCCTTGATGCTTCTAGATTATCTGGAAGGAGAACGAGTTCTCGCTAAGAATGATCTGGCTTTGAAGAAGGCTTGGTTTAGCAAGATGACCAAGCAAATGCGTCATCAGGACCAAGATAATAAACTCCTTGCTCCTAACCAGTGGGACTATGTTCGTCCATTGACGGATGAGGAAGCCAAAACTCAGCTAAATTCTGTGGATGACCTAATCAAACATAACATCATTACCAATAGGCATTATCAGGGAACTTATCGACCAGAAGAACTCAAGACAGCTTATGTCAATGTCAAAATGGTGGATGCTATCTATGGTGGAAACACAAGTCAGGGAGCTCCAGGAGCCATCTCCTTCAAGCATAATGCCTTCCGTATGTGGGGTTATTATGGCTACGAAAATGGTTTCCTAGGTTATGCTTCTAACAAGTACAAGGATGAGGCGTTAAGCGAGGGGCATGACACCCTTGGAGATGATTTCATCATCCAGAAGGTTTCGAAAGGCAAGTTCCAGAACTTGGAAGAATGGAAGAAGGCTTGGTTTGACGCTATTATTGCTAAGGCAAAACGAGGAATTCATAGTTTTGAAATTGATGGTCAGCAAATTGATTCTTATGAGAAATTGCAAGACTTGTTTGACCAAGCAGTAGAAACGGATTACCGAAACTTCAAGTATGGAGGCTCAGTTGCCAATTATACAGTAGCGCTGAAGAAAAAAGTCTTCCAAAAACTATTGCAGGTGACAGATGCCTTTTCATCCGAACTCTTTCCCAAAGGATAGATAAAAAGTCGGTATGATAAAAGAGAATGCTATGTTCAGATTTTCTTAGAAAGTGACATCTACTTTATCATTCTCAAAGAATAAAATTGCCAGATCTCCTGTTGGGGTCTGGCTTTTATGGTATACTTAGGATATGCATAGAAAAACAGTGATTGATTTTAGGGCTTTGGGCGAGCGATACACCTTTACCCAGCCTATCAAAGAGTTAAAAACCAGAGATTTAGCAGAAGTAACAGACTTGTTAGCTCAAGTGGAAAGCTACCAAAAGCAAGGCTATTATGTAGTTGGTTATGTTAGTTATGAAGCAGCACCTGCTTTTGAGGAGAAGTTGGCGGTTCACGAGGGTCCCTTGTTAGGAGAGTATCTCCTCTATTTCACTATTCATGACAGCGTTGAAAAATCTAGCATTCCTCTGACTTATGAGGAGGTGGCTTTGCCATCAAACTGGCAGGAAGTAACATCTGCAGAGGACTATGAAAAGGCGATTGCGCAAATTCACCATCATTTACGACAAGGGGATACTTATCAGGTCAACTATACTGTTCAACTCAAGCAGGAGTTGTCTGCCAATCCTTTTGCTATCTACAATCGTATGGTTGTAGAGCAGGAAGCGGGATATAATGCTTACGTAGAGCACGACGACATGGCAGTAATTTCCATGAGTCCAGAACTCTTTTTTGAGCAAAATGGGCGTGAGTTGACCACTCGTCCTATGAAGGGGACGACTAAACGTGGTCTGACTGATGCAGAAGACTTGAAAGAGGCAGTTTGGTTAGAACAGGATCCCAAAAATCGCTCAGAGAATATGATGATTGTGGACCTCTTGCGCAATGACATGAATCGTCTGTCTGAGGTGGGAAGTGAGCATGTGGAACGTTTATGTCAGGTGGAACAGTATTCAACGGTTTGGCAGATGACTTCGACCATCAAGAGTCAGTTACAACCGGATGTTGACCTAGTAGAAATCTTCCGTTCTCTCTTTCCATGTGGCTCTATCACAGGGGCTCCCAAGATCGCGACCATGGAAATTATCAAGAACTTGGAACCACAAGCTAGAGGAGTCTACTGTGGAACTGTTGGTCTCTTACTTCCCAATGGACGACGAATTTTCAATGTCGCCATTCGAACCATTCAACTGCATGGAGGGCAAGCCATCTATGGAGTCGGTGGAGGCATTACATGGGATAGCACTTGGGAGTCAGAATACCGCGAAGTCCATCAAAAGGCTACTGTTCTTTACCGAAAACAGCCTCGTTTTCAATTGATTACGACAGGGAAAATTAGCCAGAAAAAAATCCTCTTTGAAAATCAACATCTAGAAAGATTGCAAAAGGCTAGTCGTTACTTTACCTTTCCTTTTGATGCAGAAGACTTGAGACAAAAGATAGAGGAAGAGTGTCAAGCTTGTGACCTCCATCAAGACTATCGTTTGCGAATCAGTCTCAATAAGTCTGGAGAAATAGACATTGATCGACAAGTATTAACACCACTTAGTTATAGCTTCTGTCAGGCTAAACTTTGTCTGCAAGAAGCTGATTTGCAGCAGGCCTTTACCTACTTTAAGACGACACACCGACCACATTTGACAATGGGAGAGCAGGAAATCATCTATTACACTGTTGATGGAAAATTGCTTGAAACCTCTATTGGCAATCTGGTTTTGAAAATGAATGGGAAACTCTATACACCGCCAAGTCAACTAAGTCTTTTACCAGGGATTTATCGTCAACACTTGCTTGAAAGCGGGCAGGTAGAAGAGAAGGTTTTGACCATAGAAGATTTGATGCGAGCAGAAGTCATCTATGGCTGCAATGCAGTCAGAGGCTTGTATGAATTGTCAGTAAAGGAGAACTAATTGAAACTCGTATTTTTACACGGTTTGGGACAGTCAGCAGATAGTTGGAAAGAGGTTCAGGATTTGCTGGCAGATTATCCCTCTGAAGCCCTAGAGTTATTTCCTACCGGAGTTGGGACTTATCAAGAAGCCAAAGAGCGCATTTATCAGCACTTATCAGAGGAGACTGAACCTTTTGTCTTAATCGGTTTGTCTTTAGGGGCTGCACTTGCGTTGGAGCTTTCAAGTTCTGAGATACAAAATCTTCAGGCCTTGGTTTTGTCAGGATGTCCACTGAAATTAGCAGGTAACATTCCTTTTTACATTCAGTTGCTGATATTTAAATTGCTTCCTAAGAGGATATATGAAAAGCAGGGGGCAGATAAGGCTCTTATGGTTGGAGTTTCCGAAGAATTAAAAATACTTGATTTAAGAGAGATTGCACGGGATTGTCCCTATCCAAGCTTGTTGATCTGTGGTAGTCAGGATAAGCCAAATCTCAGTTCAATGAAAGGTCTTCATGAACTGATGCCAGATTCTCAGTTTCAGATCATCCCTGACGGCCCTCATGTCCTGAATAGGGCAAAACCAAAAGAGTTTGCAGAATTAACCAGAAGTTTTCTTGAATTGCTGAAACAAGTTTGATAAAATAATATTGAGATTGATATTATAATTTTAGGAGAAAATCATGAACAAACGTCATTTATTAAAACTAGGCTTAGCTTCTTTACCTGCCCTAGCTTTGTTTTTACAACCTGTTGTGGCAGATGAAAGTATCCATTTTTCGAGCTGTAAGGAAGCTTGGGAGAATGGATATGCAGATATTCATAAGGGAGAACCAGGTTATTCTGCTACTCTGGATAAGGATCATGATGGAATCGCTTGTGAATCGAAGAATGCGCCTAAGGGAGTTTTAAAAGAGAAAAAGACGAGTACATCTCAAGCTAACACCAATGTAGCACCAAATAGTGCAGTACCTGCTCCTAGTACAGAAGTTGTAAGTGGTTGGGTTCGTCAAAATGGATCTTGGTACTATTTTTCTGCAAATGGGAAACCAGCAACAAATACTTGGCAGGGTGCATACTACCTCAAATCAGATGGAAGAATGGCTGAGAATGAGTGGGTATACGATAACTATTACCAAGCTTGGTATTACCTCAAATCAGATGGTTCCTATGCCCGCAATACATGGCAAGGAAGTTACTATCTCAAATCAGATGGTAAGATGGCTCAGAGTGAATGGATTTATGATTCTTACTACAAAGCCTGGTATTACCTCAAATCAGATGGTTCTTATGCTCATAATGCTTGGCAAGGTGCATACTACCTCAAGTCAAATGGTAAAATGGCTCAGAGTGAATGGGTTTATGATTCTTCTTACCAATCTTGGTACTATTTAAAATCAGATGGATCTTATGCTCGTAATGCATGGCAAGGAAACTACTACCTCAAATCAGATGGTAAAATGGCAAAAAATGAGCGAGTGGATGGTGGACGCTATTATGTAGATGCTTCTGGTTTGTGGAAACCATAGAACAGAAAAAAGTTTGGAAAAGTAATGCAAACCTTTGCACTGAATGGCAGATTTTGTTATACTAGTACTGTAAGCTTTTTCAATTAAGGATAAGGAGAAGACGATGAGTCAAAAGATTATTGGGATTGACCTTGGTGGAACTTCTATCAAGTTCGCTATTTTAACGCAAGAAGGAGAAATCCAAGAAAAATGGTCTATCAAGACTAACATTTTGGATGAAGGAAGCCATATCGTAGACGATATGATTGAAACTATCCAACACCGTTTGGGCTTGCTTGGATTGTCTGCTGAAGATTTCCGTGGAATTGGTATGGGATCACCTGGTGTGGTTGACCGTGAAAAAGGGACTGTTATCGGTGCCTACAACTTGAACTGGAAAACTCTTCAACCAATCAAAGAAAAAATGGAAAAAGCCTTGGGTATTCCATTCTTCATCGACAATGACGCTAACGTGGCAGCTCTTGGTGAGCGTTGGATGGGTGCTGGTGAAAACCAACCAGACGTTGTCTTTATGACACTTGGTACAGGTGTTGGTGGCGGTATCGTGGCAGAAGGAAAATTACTTCACGGTGTTGCTGGTGCTGCAGGTGAACTTGGACACATCACAGTTGACTTTGATCAACCAATCGCATGTACGTGTGGTAAAAAAGGCTGTCTTGAGACAGTAGCTTCAGCAACAGGTATTGTTAACTTGACTCGTCGTTATGCAGATGAATATGAAGGCGATGCAGAGTTGAAACGCTTGATTGATGATGGAGAAGAAGTAACTGCTAAAACTGTCTTTGATTTGGCAAAAGAAGGAGACGACCTTGCCTTGATCGTTTACCGTAACTTCTCACGTTACTTGGGAATTGCATGTGCCAACATCGGTTCAATCCTAAACCCATCAACAATCGTTATCGGTGGTGGTGTATCAGCTGCGGGAGAATTCCTTCTCCAAGGTGTACAAAAGGTTTATGATGAAAATACCTTCCCACAAGTTCGTACAACCACTAAATTGGCTCTTGCCACTCTAGGAAACGACGCTGGAGTGATTGGTGCTGCGTCACTTGTCTTGCAATAAGATAGATTGATAAAAGAGCTTGGTTATTGATCAAGCTCTTTTTAAGTTGAAGTTGTTAGAATAAAGTAATAACTCAATAATGATAGGAGGAGTTTTGGATGAATACTGCAGAACAATCCATGGTGGATTTAGCCTTGTCTATTGCTAGGCAAGCTCATGAAGGGCAACTGGTTAAGGCAGGAGTAGATTATATAGAACATCCAATCTATGTAGCAAGCCAAGTTGCTACTGAAGAAGGAAAAGCAGTGGCTTTACTACATGATGTTATTGAAGACAGTCATTATACGGCTGAAGAACTATTACAAGCTGGTTTGCCAGAAACAGTAGTTACTGCCGTTCAGATTTTGTCAAATAAAAAGGGGCAAGACTATCAAACATATCTGGAAAATGTAAAATCTAATTCTCTAGCACGTGTTGTCAAATTAGCAGATTTGAAGCATAATTCAGATTTATCGAGATTGTCTTCTATTACTGAAAAGGATAGGGAAAGATTGAAGAAATATAAAAAGGCTATTGATTTTTTGAGCAGGTAGAAAAACCCTTTTTATGCTATACTAGTTAAGAATAAAAGTTGAGGTAGGGGTAAATGACAAAAGCAGACACGATTTTTAAAGAAAATATCGAGCGAATTCTCAATGAAGGAGTCTTTTCAGAACAAGCTCGTCCCAAGTATAAGGATGGAACAGTAGCTAACTCCAAGTACATCACAGGTGCTTTTGCGGAGTACGATTTGTCTAAGGGGGAATTTCCAATCACGACCTTGCGCCCCATCGCAATCAAATCAGCCATCAAGGAAGTACTTTGGATCTACCAAGACCAGACCAATAGTTTGGAAGTTCTCAATGACAAGTACAATGTTCACTACTGGAATGACTGGGAAGTTGGAGATACAGGGACTATTGGGGAACGTTATGGGGCTGTTGTTAAGAAGCATGACATCATTAACAAGATTCTCAAACAGTTAGAAGCCAATCCTTGGAACCGTCGCAATATCATCTCACTTTGGGATTATCAAGCTTTTGAGGAGACAGATGGCCTCCTTCCATGCGCCTTTCAGACTATGTTTGATGTCCGTCGAGTAGATGGGGAAATTTATCTGGATGCAACCTTGACCCAGCGTTCTAATGATATGCTAGTAGCTCACCACATCAATGCCATGCAGTATGTGGCGCTTCAGATGATGATTGCTAAACATTTTGGATGGAAGGTTGGGAAATTCTTCTACTTTATCAATAACCTTCACATCTATGACAATCAATTTGAACAAGCTCAGGAATTGCTTCGTCGTGAGCCTTCAAATTGCCAACCACGTTTAGTCTTGAATGTACCAGACAAGACCAACTTCTTTGATATTAAAGCAGAGGATTTTGAGCTGGTTGATTATGATCCAGTCAAGCCACAGTTGAAGTTTGACTTGGCAATTTAATACTCTCTGAAAATCTCTTCAAACCACGCTAGATTCCTAGTTTCCTATTGGGTTGTTATTGAGTATAAATATAGAAAAAAAGAAGTTGAGAAAAAGTCTCAACTTCTTTTGTTGCTTAGTGTGATACGCGACGACGCGCTGCTTTTTTACGATTTTCTTCGATGAAAGCTGCTTTTTGTTCTTCTGGTTCGATCACTTTCTTTTTAACTGCGTATACTGCACCTGCAACTGCAGCGACAGTTCCTGCAATACCTGTTACAAGACCTTTAGCGAATCCTTTAGCCATGAGTATTCCTCCTTTAACTTATAAATCAGCCAGCTACCTCAAGAGGTCGCATTTTTCTGACTGACCTTTTTGTGATATAATAATAGTAACGAAAAAATGGGAATTTTTCAAGGAAAAAAGATGAAAACAAAAATAATTGTGATTGTTGGACCGACTGCAGTCGGAAAGACAGCTCTAGCCATTGAAGTTGCTAAGCATTTTAATGGTGAAGTAGTTAGTGGAGATAGCCAACAAGTCTATCGAGGACTAGAAATTGGGACAGCCAAGGCTAGTCCGGAGGAGCAGGCAACTGTCCCTCATCATTTGATTGATGTGAGAGAAGTAACCGAGTCTTACTCGGCTTTTGATTTTGTTTCAGAAGCTAAGGCGGCCATTGAGGATATTCAAAGTCGCGGCAAACTAGCTATTATCGCTGGTGGGACAGGTCTTTATATCCAGAGTCTGCTAGAAGGATATCATTTAGGTGGAGAGACACCTCATGAGGATATTTTAGCCTATCGCGCTAGTCTAGAGCCTTTTTCGGATGAGGAGTTAGCCCATCTGGTGGATCAAGCAGGCCTTGAAATTCCCCAGTTTAATCGTCGTCGTGCCATGCGTGCCTTGGAAATTGCCCATTTTGGTCAGGATTTGGAAAATCAAGAGACCTTGTATGAACCGCTGATTATCTGCTTGGACGATGAACGTAGTCAGCTTTATGAGCGTATCAATCACAGAGTGGACCTGATGTTTGAAGCTGGACTTTTAGACGAAGCCAAGTGGCTGTTTGACCATTATCCAGATGTTCAAGCTGCTAAAGGAATTGGTTACAAGGAACTATTTCCCTATTTTCGAGGAGAGCAGTCCTTGGAAGAAGCTCGTGACAGTCTCAAACAGGCGACCCGTCGTTTTGCCAAGCGCCAGCTAACCTGGTTCCGCAATCGCATGCAGGTGACCTTTTATCAGATAGGAGAATCTGGTGTACAAGACCGTATTTTAAACCAGATTGAGGAGTTTTTAAATGATTGAAACGGAGAAAAAAGAGGAGCGAGTCCTGCTGATTGGTGTTGAACTCCAGGGCATGGATAATTTTGACCTCTCCATGGAAGAACTGGCTAGTCTGGCTAAGACGGCTGGTGCAGTCGTAGTCGATAGTTACAGACAAAAACGTGAAAAATACGACTCCAAGACCTTCGTCGGTTCTGGTAAGTTGGAAGAAATTGCTCAAATGGTGGATGCAGAAGAAATCACAACTGTCATTGTCAACAACCGTCTGACACCTCGACAAAATGTCAATTTAGAAGAAGTCTTGGGTGTTAAAGTCATTGACCGCATGCAGTTGATTTTGGATATCTTTGCCATGAGAGCTCGAAGCCATGAAGGAAAGCTTCAAGTTCATCTTGCTCAGCTCAAATACCTCTTGCCTCGCTTGGTTGGTCAAGGGATTATGCTTAGCCGTCAGGCTGGGGGCATTGGTTCTCGTGGTCCAGGTGAAAGTCAGTTGGAGCTCAATCGTCGTAGTGTTCGTAACCAAATCACAGATATCGAGCGTCAGCTCAAAGTCGTTGAGAAAAATCGAGCGACAGTTCGAGAAAAACGTTTGGAGTCAAGTACCTTTAAGATTGGTTTGATTGGCTACACCAATGCTGGAAAGTCAACTATCATGAATACCTTGACTAGCAAGACCCAGTATGAGGCAGATGAGCTCTTTGCGACTCTGGATGCGACAACTAAAAGCATTCATCTGGGGGGCAATCTTCAGGTTACCTTGACTGACACCGTTGGGTTTATTCAAGATTTGCCGACAGAGTTGGTGTCAAGTTTCAAGTCTACCTTGGAAGAAAGCAAGCATGTAGACCTCTTGGTTCATGTTATCGATGCCAGCAATCCTTACCATGAGGAACATGAAAAAACGGTCCTGTCTATCATGAAAGACTTGGACATGGAGGATATTCCTCGCCTAACCCTTTATAATAAAGCGGATTTGGTGGAGGATTTCACGCCTACCCAAACGCCGTATGCACTGATTTCTGCCAAATCTGAGAATAGTCGAGAACAGTTGCAGGCTTTATTGCTAGATAAGATCAAGGAAATTTTTGAACCCTTTACTTTGCGCGTGCCTTTTTCTAAGTCTTACAAGATTCATGATTTAGAAAGTGTTGCGATTCTTGAAGAACGGGACTACCAAGATGACGGTGAAGTCATCACAGGCTACATTTCTGAGAAAAATAAATGGAGATTAGAAGAATTTTATGACTGATATCAAATCATTAGCTCTCAAGTATGGTGGCTATACGAGTTTAGACAAGGTATATCTAGATCAGCTTTTAGCTGGTAGGTCTGAAGAGGAGCAACTAGCTCTAATCACACCTCCACCTAGCGTGGTTAATGCCTACTTTGCAGAACTCTACCAGAAAAAAAGTCCTCAAGCTGCGACGGATTATTTTGCAGAAGTCAGCCAGGAACTGAACCTCTACAATGCTGAGCCAAGTTTCACGGAAGAAAGCAAACCCTTTATTCGTCTGAATCTGTCAGGCAAATCTTTTGGTTTTTGCTATGAGAAAGAAGGTCTGGGTCGGATTTTCTCAGAAACTGAGGAAACAATCACAGCTGACTTGCTTTTTGAAATTGCGCAAATTTTCCCCCATCAGCTAGTTTTTGAGGAGTCTGGGAAAATTTACATGAAGGCAATCGGAGAAGAGGAAGTTGTTAACGTGGAAAATCTTACAGCTTTGACAGATTTGGAAAGCTTGGCAGATGGTCGCAAGCGTCTCAAAGGCTATAGTCAAGAAGATTTATTACAAGAAGCTAAAGCCTATACTGGTAAGCTTTATTATCGCTCAGAAAACCGCACCGCTATGTTATATATTGATTAATTAGAAAGTATCGAATGGATATTCAATTTTTAGGAACGGGGGCTGGTCAGCCCTCTAAAGCCCGCAACGTTTCAAGTCTCGCCCTGAAACTCTTGGATGAGATTAACGAAGTTTGGCTCTTTGACTGTGGCGAAGGAACGCAAAATCGCATTCTGGAAACCACGATTCGACCACGAAAAATCAGCAAAATCTTTATCACCCACTTACACGGAGACCATATCTTTGGCTTGCCAGGATTTCTTTCAAGTCGCGCTTTTCAAGCCAATGAAGAGCAGACAGATTTGGAAATCTATGGTCCCCAAGGTATTAAGTCATTTGTCTTGACTAGTTTACGTGTCTCTGGTTCTCGTCTACCCTATAAGATTCATTTTCATGAATTTGACCAAGATTCTCTTGGGAAAATCCTTGAAACGGATAAGTTTACTGTATATGCGGAAGAGTTGGATCACACTATTTTCTGTGTCGGCTATCGTATCATGCAAAAGGACCTAGAAGGGACCTTGGATGCTGAGAAACTCAAGGATGCTGGTGTCCCATTCGGCCCTCTTTTTGGAAAAATTAAAAACGGTCAGGATGTCGTCTTAGAAGACGGCACCGAGATTAAGGCAGCAGATTATATTTCAGCACCGCGACCTGGTAAGATTATTACCATTTTGGGAGATACTCGAAAAACAGATGCTAGTGTGCGTCTTGGAGTCAATGCAGATGTTCTTGTCCATGAGTCCACTTATGGCAAGGGTGATGAGAAGATTGCCCGCAACCACGGTCACTCAACTAATATGCAGGCTGCACAAGTAGCGGCAGAAGCAGGAGCCAAACGACTTTTGCTCAACCATATCAGTGCACGCTTCCTTTCAAAAGACATTAGCCAGCTCAAGAAAGATGCGGCAACAATTTTTGAAAATGTCCATGTGGTTAAAGACCTAGAAGAAGTGGAAATCTAGGATCTCGAGAAAGGATAAATATGTCTACGATTCTCATTACGGGTGCTAGTGGTGGTCTAGCTCAAGAAATGGTCAAACTCTTGCCCAATGATCAATTGATTTTGCTGGGTAGAAATAGAGAAAAATTAGCTCAACTATACGGAAATCATCTACATGCAGAATTGGTCGAGATAGATATTACAGATGATCAAGCACTTCAAGTTCTTATAACGGAACTCTACCAGCGCTATGGCAAGATTGATGTTTTAATTAACAACGCTGGCTACGGGATTTTTGAAGATTTTGACAAGATTTCTGATCAAGACATTCATCAAATGTTTGAGGTTAACACCTTTGCTCTCATGAATCTATCACGTTTGCTTGCAGCTCGTATGAAGGAGACTCGAAAAGGCCATATCATCAATATCGTCAGCATGGCAGGATTGATAGCGACTAGCAAGTCCAGTCTATACTCTGCGACCAAGTTTGCGGCCATTGGTTTTTCAAATGCTTTGCGCCTCGAACTCATGCCCTATGGTGTCTATGTGACAACTGTTAATCCAGGCCCGATCCGTACAGGATTTTTTGACCAAGCAGACCCAGATGGGACCTATCTCAAGTCGGTTGACCGTTTTCTATTGGAACCGGATGCTGTCGCGCAAAAGATCGTTAAGACCATAGGTAAAAACAAACGCGAGCTCAATCTCCCAATCTTGCTCAATCTAGCCCATAAGTTTTATACCCTCTTTCCCAAGCTAGCAGATAAGTTGGCTGGAGAAACCTTTAATTATAAGTGAGAAAGCTGTTCCCTTGAGGAATGGCTTTTTGCTTTAATTAGAAGAAGTTGTTTGTCAAAAATAATCCCTGAAAATACTGGTAGTTTATCCCTGTTAGATAGCTTTGAGGTATAATAGAGATAAGAAAGTTCATTAGATAAATGAAGTCCCAAACCAGCTAGCTTACCTTAGATAATGACTCATGTATAGCCGGAGGTTGACAATGGAATTATTGACAATTGACCAAATCATTTCCATTATTGAGGAAGCAACACAAGGGCTTGACCCTGAGATAAGAGAAGGAATTGTCCTGAGCCATACTGAACTGCCCGTGTCTGAACTGGATCGTTTGAAAAAACAATTACAAATCCAAGATTTGGATCCGATTTTTAGGAAATATATTTTGGCCTATAACTGGGGGCAGGTCGGTTTTTTAAGTTACCAGTTTGGATATGGGGACGACACTAGTCTTACTTGGCTAATCAATCGCAATCTGGAATACCACGATTACTCGACTCTACAAGAAAGAGGCTTGTTCATCATTGCAAATGGAGATCCCTACACTATTTTGCTGGACTGTCAATCTGGGGCGGTCTATGCTCTTGATGCAGAGATGAACTATGATGAAAAAATATGGCTGGCATCAGATTTTCTAGCATTTGTTAGAGCCATGGGAACGGCTCAATCTGCAGTTTGGAAGGGTTGTGAAAGTGACTTCATCCACTTGATGACTAGAAAAGGCCATGCGTCCAGTTTGATATTTTGGCAGAGTCTGGTCGGATTTTATGATTGAAAATAGAAGGAGCAAGTCATGGAATTTATTGTAGCTGAGGAAGGGATTCCTCAAAATATCGGAAGTCAGGGAGCCCTGATTGCCTATTATGGCAGTGAGATAGAATTTCATTATGAAACCGTTCCACCACACGGTGATGAGATTTTTTCTGCCAAGTTGCCTTTGTTGGGGCTTGATCTGCCCTTTTGGATCTATGGGAGAAATCTCATGTTTTTAGATGCTTACTACCTCTTAGCAGAAACAGTTAAGAAAGGGACTTGGGATCCCATAACGAGTATGCTCATCGACATTCATACGGGGGAATACGCCAGCCTAGACCACTGGTACAATCATATATCTATTGAGCAAAACGGTCTTGAGTTGAAAAATGATTATGATGGACAAGCCCTGACCTTGAAAACTGTTGACAATCTTCATTGGCTTGCCCTAGATGCTAAATCAGAAGAAAGGAACTAAATATGGCAAAGAAAAGAGTAACCTTACCAAAAGAGTTTAAGGATTTAATGGATGAAGGAAATATTGAAGCCCTTAAAGCAGTCTATGATCGTTGTGAATTAACCGCTCATGATGGAAGATTTAGCTTATGTACACCTCTGCATATGGGAGGAGTCCCAGATGAATTGGTTATCTGGCTGGTGGAAAAAGGCTTAGATATCAATATCCCTGATTATTATGGAGCGACTCCTTTGTACCGTCAGGCAACCATGGGAAGAGAGACTGTAAAACTCTTGCTCGAATTGGGGGCAGACATTGGAAAACCTAATACCTATGGTGAGACCCCCCTACATGTAGCAGCTGAGTTTTTCCATCCTAAGACTGTCAAACTTTTGATTGATAAGGGAGCAGATGTCAATGCTAAAAATGATATGGGAAGAACCCCACTAGCTTCAGTCTTGATGGTTTGTCGGGGGATTTATATTGCCCAAACAGCTGAAATTGCCTCTATGCTGCTGGATGCAGGTGCTAAGAAAACATCTGCTATGAAAGAAAAGGTTGAAAATATTGGTAAGGATTTTGAATTTCATAGAGAAGGGATCAATCCCGATTATCTAGAAGCAGCAGATCAGGGTCTAGAAAAACTTTATGCTTTGTTTGATGTCAAGCCGGTAGCCAAACGAATAACCCACGATGGAGTTTCTCCGATTCTCGTAAAAGAAGGTAGTTGGGAGGAGCAATACGAGGAACTTTGGTCCTTCTTGATTCCTTCAAGTGGAGCAGCAAAAACTGTTCAGGGGGAAGTTATCCGTATACCAGGTCGAGTTCGAGATGAACTGGATCGCAATGGTGGGGTCAACTGGGACAGGGACTATAGAAAAATGCTTCAGGCTCTCCCTCAATACTTGTCTCTAGGAATCCCTCTTTCAGACCAAGAATTGGAAGAGACTAAAGAGCTTATTGCTCAAGTTCATGGGAAAGATTTTGATGACGAGCCTCGCCTAGACCGCCTGTGTCAGCTAGCTCTTGCTTGGGTTAAGCAAAATTCTGAACCCCTTCTCCTAGAAAAAACAAGTTATAAGCGTTAAAAAGCATTGGAAGACAGATAAAATAAAGAAATCATGGTGAAATGATGCAACTAATTGACCAAGTTAAAAAAATAGAAACTTATATTTGTGAGTGTTTTGAAGTCTGGGATTTGGATGATCCTGTAGAGGAAGGATATCTGGAAGATTATCAGGGCATTTCTGGTGCTTCCGAAGAAGAGCTTCAAGCCTTTGAGGAAAGATTTGGTATTCGTCTACCTAGTGACTTCAAAGAGCTTTATAGCTATAAAAATGGGAGTAAATACCTCTCTATTTTACCTTGTGTAATTGACCAGAGAGATTTGACTTTTTCTCTCATGAGTCTACAGGAAATTGAGACTTGTAAAAAGTACTTTCAAAATAGAGATGCTCTGTTAACCGAATTTCCCGACTATTTTTCTAGTCAAGACCTAGAAAACATGCATGATAGTAGAATTAAGCCTTATCTTTTTAATAAAAAATGGCTTCCTTTTGCTCAGTATTGTGACTCTTGTTATCTTATGCTGGATTTTGATCCAGATCAGGAGGGTCAGGAAGGACAGGTTATTTGCTACATCCATGATCCTGACCAGGTGATCTATGCGGCTAAAAGCCTTACAAATCTGATTGAAGGGATAATGGAAGAAATCATATGAATGGACAAATGTATCAGATAGCCTGTATCGTGGCAGCAGCTAGGAAGGCTTTAAAAAGTGGTAAAGAAATATGCTATAATCCTGAAAAATATACAAATAAGTTGAGCTTTCAAATTTTGCCGTCAGAAAATGGGGAAGTTATAGAACTATCTGTATCTGACTGGTTTGAAAATCTTAAGGAAAAAGGTTTGAAGGACTTACAATTATTTTGTCCTATTTCAGTTGAAGACAGAGGTATTTTAGGATTCTCTAATACGACACAGAGTTCAATTCTCTGTTTTTATAAAGATGGGAAGGCAAGTTATTTCCTACCAAATTGGGAAGCTGCTTCCTCAGGTAGGGGCTGGGATGTTACCTACACCGAGTATGAATGGGAAAGGTCTTCTCAAGACATTCCCCACTATGAAAATAATATCGAAGAATTTAAGGACATATTGTCTCGTATAGAAGATTTAGCAAGTAAAATTGAATGTGACAACTTTGCCAAAGTCTTTCACTCTGCTAGAAACTTTTTGCTAGATCCAGAATCTGGTAAAGGACTGGCAGAACCTCAAATTCCACCGCAACATTTAAGCATATTTAGAGCTGCAAGTGCAGCGGATGTTTTTGGAGCAATGGGCTCCTGGAATGATGAACCTGGATGGCTGGCACAAGATAAGGGACTGGGTCAAGTATACGATGAACTTTCAGATCAATTGCTAAGAAATATTAGATCAGCCATTCTATTTGCCATCAACGAGTGGTGATGGATTAGGAGAGAGAAAATGGGGAAGTTAAAGTTAAGTCTATTGAATAAATGGGAACTAGACAAGGAATACAATAGTGTTCTCAATTCTGTCATGTTACAGGGTGGTAGAGCCTTTGTCTTAACCAGTGAGAAGGAAGCTTCCAATCTCTACTGTCTGCTTGAAGTATCACCTTTGGGTGTGAAGGAGATAGATGCTTGGGATTGTGACCATGTTTGGGAGGAAGAGCCTCTACTCTTTACAGATGGACAAAATATTGGCATCATCAAGGCTGGCAAGGAAATAGTCTATTATACTGGTGATTTTTCTAATCCAGAAATCATTGCCATAAAGAATCCGCAAAGTATACTTCCTAAAAAGGCACAAGAGAGATATTTTCAAATCGTATCAGATAGCGACCAGATACCCGTGTGTTTTGAAGATCAAGTTTATACAAACCAAGCAAGAAACTTTGCCCTTTTAGAGTTTGATAGGGAGAAAAAGCAGGCGAAGTGGACCACTTATTCGCATATTGATAAAAAAGAGTTAAATCACCACGACACGAGCTCTGATGCTTGTCCTAAAATTGATAGTATGAAATGTTGGAAGCAAGAGCTCTATGCCTTTAGCTCTGGAGAAAGTCAAACCTCTGTCAATAAATGGGGCATGGACTATTATGCTCTTGTTAAAATCTCTAGTGATGGTCGTATTATTGAAAAGTTATTAGAATCTGAACATTTAAAGGCTTCAGGTAAAAAAGCTGGTGTCAATGGACTCTTTACGGATTCGCCTTATCTGATCCTGAGCCCTCTATTTAAGAATGATGACTGGAAGGGCAAGCAAAAGCTATTTTCTCTGACAACAAGAGAATGGTGCGATATAGCCTTTCCTAGAGGAATGAGTAAACACAAGCTTCAAAATATAACAGACAACTTTTGTTTAACCTTCCTGTACGACAGAGGATTAAAAGAACTTGCCCTTTGTCGGATTGACTAGGCTGTGAGGCTGAGTTTGAGAGCTTTTTATAGATAGGTGCTGAAATTTCTTGGTTAGTCTGCAGTATTCATTTTGAGGTGTTTTCTTGTCAAATTTGACCAAGTATTGCAAATCGAATCTTAAAATAGTATACTAGTTCTGTTAGTTATGAAAACGTTTGCGTTTTTGTTGTTGAAGATTATTTAGGAGACAATACATGGAATTAACAGCTATTTATCATAGACCAGAATCAGAGTATGCTTATCTGTACAAAGAAGGTCAGCTACATATCCGAATCAGAAGCAAGAAGGATGATGTCCAGCAGGTCATCTTACACTATGGAGATCCCTTTATCTTTATCGAGGCTAAGTATGAAGCTAAGAAAGAAATGACCAAAGTAACCTCGGATGCTTTATTTGATTATTGGCAGGTTACGGTCTCTGTTGATTTTGCACGAATTCAATATCTCTTTGAGCTACTTGATAAAGAAGGTCAGGGTGTTTTTTACGGTGATAAGGGTTGTGTAGAACATACTCAAGAAAACTTGGATGCTGATGGAAACGGCTTTAAGCTTCCTTATATTCACGAAATTGACGGTTGTCAGGTACCTGACTGGGTTTCAAATACCATTTGGTATCAGATTTTCCCAGAACGATTTGCAAATGGAAATCCTAATTTGACCCCAGATGGAGCTCGAGAGTGGGATGCTGCCATTGCACCTAACATGGATGATTTTTTTGGTGGAGATTTACAAGGGATTATTGACCATTTAGACTATCTAAAAGATTTGGGAATCACTGGACTTTATCTATGTCCGATTTTTGAAGCTACAACCAATCACAAGTATGATACGACGGATTATTTTGAAATTGACCGTCACTTTGGGGATAAGGAAATTTTTGCTAATCTAGTCGAGGAAGCTCACAAACGTGGCATCAAGATTATGCTAGATGCTGTTTTCAATCATATCGGCTACCAGTCTGCCCAATGGCAGGATGTTCTAAAGAACGGAGAAAAGTCACCATATAAAGATTGGTTCCATATCCAAGAATTTCCAGTTACTGAGGATAAACTTCAGAACCCAAGAGAGCTACCGTATCATACCTTTGCCTTTGCTAGCTATATGCCTAAGTTGAATACAGCCAATCCTGAAGTCAAAGACTATCTTCTCAGTGTTGCAACCTACTGGATTGAGAATTTTGATATCGATGCTTGGCGCTTGGACGTTGCCAATGAAATTGACCATCAGTTCTGGAGAGATTTCAGAAAGGCAGTTCTCGCTAAAAAGCCTGATTTGTATATCTTAGGTGAAATCTGGCATACCTCACAACCTTGGCTACAAGGGGACGAGTTCCATGCTGTCATGAACTATCCGCTCTCTGAAAGTATCAAGGATTATTTCTTGCGTCAGCGTAAAAAGACAGAGCAGTTTATTTCAGAAATCAATAGCCAGTCTATGTACTACAAGCAACAAATATCAGAAGTGATGTTTAACCTTCTTGATTCTCACGATACAGAGCGTATCCTCACAACTGCCAAAGGCAATCTCCAACATGTCAAGGCTGCTCTAGCTTTCCTCTACCTTCAAAAAGGGACTCCTTGTATCTATTACGGAACAGAGTTGGCCCTAATAGGTGGACCAGACCCTGACTGCCGTCGTGTCATGCCTTGGGAGCGTGTGTCTGAAGACAATGACATGCTGAATTTCATGAAACAGTTGATTCAAGTCCGTAAGGAAGTGGCAAGTATGATTCAGCATGGTAATTATCGCTTGGAAGAATTGAAACCAGATGTCCTATCCTTGAAGTGGAACTACCAAGGAAAAGACGTTCAGGCAATCTTTAATCAGTCTAAAGAGAATTTTGTTTTAGAAAGAGACTCTGTTGATTTAGCGAGTCATTGCCAGTTTGAAGATGGTCAGCAAGTCATCTTGCCAGATGGATTTGTAGTTATTATTTCTGAGTAAAAAGGATTAAAATAATGGCACTCAAGGAAGTTTATGAGTATTTTCGTCACTATGATAAGGAAACTTATCAAGTTGTCGCCTGCATGGGCAATGAACCATCGGAAGGAGATGTTCAAGATTTCGAAAATCAATACGGCATTCGTCTGCCAGAAGATTTCAGGGAATTCGCCATGTCAGCTCTGGGAGGTCTCTTTATGGAAGTCAGGGAAGAGCTATGGCCAAGAGCCAAGGCTTACGATGTAGCCCCATTTTGGACCTTCTGTCGAGGTATTAAGGTCTTGGGAATTGCAAATGGCATCCCAGACTTCTTAGACATTCGTCTTAAAACCAAGGAATTACACGCTCTGGGCTTTGTGGATTATATTCCATTTCTGTCTATCGTCGGGGACGGAGATGTGATTTTTTGCTTTGATAAGGACAATCATATTGTAGCTCTAGATTGGTATAATAGTGGCGAAACTGAAGAGCTTGAATGTGATTTTTCAGGACTTTTACTCCAGCAAATTGCCGAGCTAGAAGAACGTAAAAATGAGATGGTCAAGCTTTTGGAAAAGAGGAAATCTAGTCAATAATCTATAAGGAAATATCAGTTTGATAGTCCGTAAAAGAGGTTGGGACAAAAGATCCCGACCTCACTTTTTATTAGCAATCAAACTTTGACGCGGTAGTTGATTGAACTTTTTGTTCGTCTTTTATACTCTTCGAAAATCAAATTCAAACCACGTCAGCGTTGCCTTGCCGTACTCAAGTACAACCTGCGGCTAGCTTCCTAGTTTGCTCTTTGATTTTCATTGAGTATTAGACTCCAAAAAGCTCCTAATCATCATCCTCGCGGGGCTGGGACTACGAAATCGAGACTTTGTCTATCGATTTCTGTCCCACCACCTTTTTTAGTAAAATCATTCGCTAAATGTACATTCAGATTTTCAAAGTTTTCTACAAATTATAGAAAAAAGAATCAAAAGTATGATTTTTATGCTGCCAGTATTGAAGTTTCTTATATTATTTTATAAAATAGAAGCAAAATACTACTGAAAAAGTAGAGCGCTTACACAAAAATGGAAGCGGTTACGAATGTAAGGAGGATCTTATGGGAAAAGATCATTGGAATCGAAAAAGAGTGTATAGTATCCGAAAATTTACCGTTGGAACTTGCTCTGTAGTCATCGGTACTTGCTCAGTCTTATTTGGAGCAAGTGTAGCTGCTGCAAATCCAGTAGCTGCGGAAGAAACTCCGATTACAGTTGCTACAGAAAAAGTAGAGGACGAATCTAAAAAAGAGAACCTTGTTGAAACGGCCAATTCAGTTGCTGATGAAGCAGTTGCTCCAAGCCATGAAGCTGAAAAAACACAGGACGATCAAACTCTACAATCAGACTCTGACAAAAAAGAGGATTCCATGCTAGATAAGAAACCTCAAGCAATTACTCAAGATCAATCTGCTCAAACGGAAAAACCGGACCTAAAACCGGCTACCAGCGAGGAGGTAAATCAATTGGTTGAGGACCGTAAAGTAGAATTTAACCAAAACTGGCATTTTAAACTCAATGCTAATGCCAAAGACGCCATCAAACCAGATGCAGATGTATCAAGCTGGAAGAAATTAGACCTTCCTCATGACTGGAGTATCTACAATGACTTCGATCATGATTCTCCTGCCCAAAATGAGGGGGGACAACTCAATGGTGGTGATGCTTGGTATCGCAAGACCTTTAAACTAGATGAAAAAGACCTTAACAAGAATGTTCGCCTAGTCTTTGATGGTGTTTATATGGATTCGCAAGTCTATGTAAATGGTCAGCTAGTTGGTCACTATCCAAATGGTTACAACCAATTCTCTTATGACATCACTGATTATCTCAATAAAGACGGTCGTGAAAATGTCGTAGCTGTACATGCGGTTAATAAACAACCAAGTAGCCGTTGGTACTCAGGAAGTGGTATTTACCGCGATGTTACCCTTCAAGTCACAGATAAGGTTCATGCTGAGAAAAATGGAACAACTATCTTAACACCAGACCTTGAAAAACAACAAAATGGTAAGGTTGATACTCATGTAACAAGTAAGATCGTCAATACAGATGACAAAGATCATGAAATTGTTGCTGAATACCAAATTATTGAACGAAATGGTCAGGCTGTAACGGACGCAGTTCGTACAGATAGCCAAGTCTTGAAAGCTCATCAATCAACTAGTTTGAATGCTATTTTGCAAGTTGAGAAACCAAAACTCTGGACAGTTCTTAACGATAAACCGGCTCTTTATGAATTAGTGACTCGTGTTTATCGTGATGGTCAATTGGTCGATGCCAAGAAGGACTTGTTTGGTTACCGTTACTATAACTGGACACCAAATGAAGGATTCTCTTTGAATGGTGAACGCATTAAATTCCATGGAGTTTCTCTTCACCATGACCATGGAGCTCTAGGGGCTGAAGAAAACTATAAGGCAGAATACCGTCGTCTGAAACAGATGAAGGATATGGGTGTGAATTCTATCCGTACAACCCACAACCCAGCTAGTGAGCAAACGTTGCAGATCGCTGCAGAACTAGGTTTGTTGGTCCAAGAAGAAGCCTTCGATACTTGGTACGGTGGGAAGAAACAGTATGACTACGGACGTTTCTTTGACAAAGACGCCACTCACCCAGATGCTAAAAAAGGTGAAAAATGGTCTGACTTTGACCTACGTACAATGGTCGAGAGAGGCAAAAACAACCCTGCTATCTTCATGTGGTCTATCGGTAATGAAATCGGTGAAGCAGACGGTAAGGCTCGTTCTCTAGCAACGGTTAAACGCTTGGTGCAAGTGATCAAGGCTGTTGATAAGACACGCTATGTTACTATGGGAGCAGACAAGTTCCGCTTTGGTGATGGTAGTGGTGATCATGAAAAGGTTGCCAACGAACTTGATGCGGTTGGATTTAACTATTCAGAGGACAACTACAAGAAGCTTCGTGCGAAACATCCAAATTGGTTGATTTACGGTTCAGAAACTTCTTCAGCAACTCGTACTCGTGGTAGCTATTTCCGTCCAGAAAGTGAACTAGTCCATAGCAACCAAGCTTACCGTCACTATGAGCAATCAGACTATGGTAATGACCGTGTTGGTTGGGGTAAAACAGCCACTGCATCGTGGACTTTTGACCGAGACAATGCTGGTTATGCTGGTCAGTTTATCTGGACAGGTACTGACTATATCGGTGAGCCTACTCCATGGCACAACCAAAACCAAACTCCAGTTAAGAGTTCTTACTTTGGTATCGTAGATACAGCTGGAATTCCTAAGAATGACTATTACTTGTACCAAAGCCAATGGGTTTCTGCTCAGAAGAAACCAATGGTTCACCTCCTTCCTCACTGGAACTGGGAAGATCCTACTCTGAAAGCAAATGTAGCGGACGCAGATGGTAAGATTCCTGTTCGTGCATTTTCAAATGCTGCCAGTGTGGAACTGTTCTTGAATGGCGAGTCTCTAGGTAAGAAAACCTTTAACAAGAAACAAACTAGTGATGGCCGTACTTACCAAGAAGGTGCCAATGCCAAGGAACTTTACCTTGAGTGGAAGGTTGCTTATCAACCTGGAACCTTGGAAGCAGTAGCTCGCGATGAGGCTGGTAATGAAATTGCTCGTGATAAGGTTACGACTGCTGGTGAACCTGCAGGTGTTCGCCTAGTCAAAGAAGAAAATGCTATCGCAGCAGACGGAAAAGATCTCACTTATATTTACTACGAAATCGTTGACAGTGCTGGTAATGTAGTTCCAACTGCCAATAACCTTGTGCGCTTCCAGTTGCATGGACAAGGTCAAATTGTCGGTGTGGATAACGGTGAACAAGCAAGCCGTGAACGTTATAAAGAGCAAGCTGACGGTTCATGGGTTCGTAAGGCCTTCAATGGTAAGGGTGTTGTCATTGTCAAATCAACTGAGCAAGCTGGTAAATTTACCTTGACTGCTCATTCTGATCTCTTGAAATCTGATCAAACTACTATCTTTACAGGTAAGAAAGACCAAGCTGAAAAAACAGTTTTGGGTACAGAAGTTGCTAAAGTCCGTACTGTTATCGGTCAAGCACCGAAAATGCCTAAGAAGGTAGCATTTATCTACAGTGATGGTAGCCGTACAAAACTTCCAGTAGAATGGTCAGCAGTTGATGTCAATGAACCAGGAATTGTGACTGTTAAGGGGGTAGCAGATGGACGAGACGTCGAAGCGCGTGTTGAAGTCTTGGCTCTCGAAGCAGAATTGCCTGTAGTCAAGAGAATCGCTCCAAATACAGACCTAAATTCAGTTGACAAATCTGTTTCCTACGTATTGTCAGATGGTACTGTAGCAAGCTATGATGTTAATAAGTGGGAAATTGCAGCTGAAGACCAAGCTAAACTAGCAATCCCAGGCTCTCGCATCCCAGCAAAAGGTATTTTAGAAGATGAAGAAATCGCTGCGACCTTGGTAGTTGCAGAAGGGGAAGCTGCTAATCCAGTAGTTCCAAGTGTAACTGTAGCAGATCAAGCGGTTGAAGGTCTTTCAACAGACCAACCTGTAAAATATCACAAGCTTGCTTATGGAGCAGCCTTGCCAGAGGTCAAAGCTACAGCTGAAAATGCTCAAGTGACAGTTATTCAAGCTAATGAAGCAAATGGTATGCGTGCAAGCATCCATGTTCAACCAAACGATGGTGGCCCACTACAAACCTATGCTATCCAATTCCTACAAGAAGCTCCACAAATTGAACGTTTGAGCCTAGAAGTTGAAAATGCAGCTACTTTGAAAGAAGACCAAACTGTCGGTATCAAGGTCTTGGCTCACTATCAAGACGGTACACAAGCAGTCTTGAAAGCTGATAAGGTTACCTTCTCAACTACAGGTGAAGGAGATGTAGCCGTTCGTAAAGGTATGCTTGAATTGCACAAACCTGGTCAAGTAACTCTGAAAGCTCAATTTGAAGGAGCAGAAGGTCAGATTGACTTGAACATTCAAGCAAATACTGAAAGCAAAGTTGTCCAAGCCATCCGTCCAGTCAGTGTCGTGACAGGTTTGAACCAAGAACCAAGTCTACCTGCTACTGTAACTGTAGAGTATGACAAAGGATTTCCGAAGGTTCACAAGGTGACTTGGCAAGCAGTTGCTAAGGAAGACCTTGCTAAATACCATAGCTTTGATGTTCTAGGTAAAGTTGAAGGAATCGAGAAAGAAGCTCATGCTAAGGTATCTGTCGAAGGTATCATTGCTGTCGAAGAAGTGAGCGTAACTACTCCAGTTGCAGAAGCTCCTCAACTACCAGAGAGCGTTCGTACTTACCACTCAAATGGCCAAGTCTCTTCAGCTAAAGTAACTTGGGACGCAATTGAACCAAGCCAATACGCACAAGAAGGCAAGTTTACTGTGACAGGACATGTCGAAGGTACTCAACTACCAACTAAACTTCATGTTCGTGTATCTGCTCAGACAGAAACGGGTGCTAATATTTCTGACCAGTGGACTGGTTCCGAATTGCCACTTGCCTTTGCATCAGACTCAAACCCAAGTGATTCAGTAGCCAATGTCAATGACAAACTAATCTCATTTAATGATCAACCAGCAAACCGCTGGACAAACTGGAAACGTACAAGTGAAGCATCAGTGGGAATTCTCTTTGGTGACTCTGGTATCATGTCTAAACGATCAGTTGATAACCTCAATGTAGCCTTCCACGAAGACCACGGTGTTGGTGCACCTAAATCCTATGTCATCGAATACTATGTCGGTTCAGAAACTCCAACAGTTCCTAAGAATCCAAGCTTCGTAGCACGCGAAGACCATGTCTTTAATGACGATAAAAACTGGAAAGAAGTAACAAATCTCAAGGCTCCAGATAAAGTCAGAGCTGGAGAAATGACCCACTTTAGCTTTGATAAAGTCAACACTTACGCAGTTCGTATCCGCATGGTTAGACCAGATGGTAAATGGGGTACTTCTATTACAGAAATGCAAATCTTCTCTAAACAAGTAGCTGCAGCTAAGAATGCTCAAGCAAAAATCCAAGTAGATGGAAAAGATTTGCCAAACTTTAACCCAGGCTTGACTGACTACTATCTAGAAGCAAGCCAAGGAAAAGCACCAGCTGTTACAGCAAGTGTCACTGAAAATGGTATTGCAACAGTTGTACCAAGCGTAGGTGAAGGAGATCCAGTTCGTGTTGTTGTCAAGGCTGAAAACGGAGATATTCTAGGTGAATACCGCCTACACTTCACAAATGATAAAGATTTGCTCGCAAGTAAACCTGTTGCTGTTGCCAAATCATCTCGCTTGGTTGCTAAAGGACAAACCCTTGAATTACCAGCAAAAGTTCCTGTTTACTTCACAGGAAAATCTGACTATGAAGTGAAAGACTTGGCTGTTGACTGGGAAGCAATCCCGGCAGAGAATCTAACAAAAGCAGGTGAATTTACAGTTCATGGTCGCGTTTTGGGTACTGATTTAACTGCTGAAGTAGCTGTTCGTGTAACAGACAAACTCGGAGAAAATCTTTCAGACAACCCAGACTTCGATGACGATAGCAACCGTTCATTTGCCTCAGCAACTAACGATATTGATCCAAACTCTCATGACCGTGTAGATTATGTTAACGATGGTTCAGATGATGAAACCCGTCGTTGGACCAACTGGTCTCCAACTCCATCTGATAATCCAGAAGTCTCAGTAGGGGTTATCTTCAGAGAAAATGGTAAGATTGTTGAACGTACAGTAGCTGAAGGAAGCATTCGCTTCTTTGCAGATGGTGGAACAGATGCACCTTCTAAACTTGTTCTAGAACGCTATGTGGGACCAGAATTTGATTCACCAGAATATTACTCTAACTACCAACCATACGATCCAGAACATCCATTCAACACTCCTTCTAACTGGGAGAAAGTTGAATACCGTGCGGATCAAGAAGTTCAAGCAGGAACTGACATCCATGTAACTTTTGCACCAGTCAAAGCTAAAGCTATGAGATGGCGTATGGACAGAAAAGCAGACAAGAAGGGTGTGGCGATCACTGAAATGGCCTTTATCGCACCAAGTGAAGCTCCTAAAGACAATACAGCTTCTAAACTTCTAGTAGATGGTAAAGAGCTTGCTGACTTCTCTGAAGCTCGTGTGGATTACCAAGTAACCTATAGTGGAAACCGTCCTAAAGTGACCGTTGAAGCTGGTGAAAACGTAGCGGCAACAGTTGTCGATAGTGGGGACGATAAACTTCCAGTCTTGATACGTCTCGTTTCAGAAAGTGGTAAACACATCAAGGAATACCGTATCCAATTGACCAAAGAAAAGGTTGAAACTGGAAAAGTTGCCCCAGCTGTTCAGGAAGAGCTTCCTAGCCTAGAAGTGGTAGAAGAAGCTCTCAGCTTCAAGACAGTGAAGAAAGAAGATCCAACTCTAGCAGAAGGTGAAACTCGTGTAACTCAAGCAGGTCGTGAAGGTAAAGAACGTATCCTGACTGAAGTAGCACTAGATGGAAGCCGTACTGAAAAACTTCGCGAAACTATTGAAGCACCGCAAGATGAGATTGTCTTAGTCGGAACTAAGAAAGAAGTATCTGGTAAAACAGATCCAGCTATCCATGAAGTTCCAGAATTTACAGGCGGTGTCAATGGAGCAGAACCAGCTGTACACGAAGTTCCAGAGTTCACAGGTGGTGTGAATGGAGAAGAGGCAACAGTTCTTGAAGTTCCAGAATTCACAGGCGGTGTCAATGGGGCAGAAGCAGCTATTCATGAAATACCAGAGTATACTGAAGCTACGGTAGAAGCAGACAAGATTCCAGCACCAGTAGTAGAAGTACCAGAATTTACAGGTGGTGTCAATGGCACAGAAGGTGCTGTTCATGAAGTCCCTGAGTTTGCTGGTCATGTAAATGATTCAGAAGGAACTACCCACCAAGTTCCAGAATTTACTGGACGTGTGAATAGTTCAGCCCCAACTACAGTTGAAACTCCAGCATACAGAGATGAGCAGTCACAAGTAGCTCTTGCTATGTCACAAGACAAGACCTACCAAGCGCCTGCAAGTCATCAAAATATCCTCCCTGAAACAGGTACTAAGGAAAATGCAACCCTTGCAACAGCAGGTGTTGTAGGAGCACTACTTGGTCTCTTTGCAATGGGAAAGAAAAAAGAAGACGAATAAGATGATGTAAAAGCATCTAAGTCATAGAGATTGGACCAAGAGACTAATCTCGACAATAAAAAGCGGACAAAACTAGTTTTCTGATAAACAGAATCTGGTCTTGTTCGCTTTTTTATCTAAAAAGTTAATTGCAAAAGAAGACCAAAGATGATATTTGACAAAAAACTAAAATAACAAACTAGAGGAATTGCATCAGAAACATGGTGAGTAAGGCATGGCTATACTGACTTGAATTCAGCGCATCTGAGGACTTTGAAAATCTCTCTAAAGTCTACAGGGATAAGCTTTCTTTCTCTCCTCAAAAGAGTTATAATAAAGATGAAAATAGGAGAAGAGGAGGAGATAGGATGGCTTATATTGAAATGAAAAACAGCTATAAGAGGTATCATACTGGTGATACAGAAATTGTAGCCAATCGGGATGTCAACTTCGAGATTGAAAAGGGAGAACTAGTCATTATCCTTGGGTCATCTGGTGCAGGGAAGTCAACAGTTTTAAATATTCTTGGTGGTATGGATACAAACGATGAAGGGCAAGTCTGGATTGATGGGACCAATATCTCGAATTTCACTTCTCATCAGAGAACTAACTATCGTAGAGATGACGTTGGCTTTGTCTTTCAGTTTTACAATTTGGTTTCTAACTTGACTGCTAAGGAAAATGTTGAGCTAGCTTCAGAAATTGTTGCCGATGCCTTGGATCCTGAGCAGGTTCTCAAGGATGTAGGCTTAGGGCACCGTCTAAATAACTTTCCAGCTCAGCTGTCAGGCGGTGAGCAACAACGGGTATCCATTGCTCGAGCCGTGGCTAAAAATCCCAAAATTCTCCTTTGTGATGAACCAACGGGAGCTTTGGACTACCAGACTGGTAAGCAGGTTCTAAAGATTCTTCAAGATATGTCACGTAAGAAGGGGGCTACTGTTATCATCGTGACCCATAATGCTTCCCTAGCTCCAATAGCTGATCGGGTGATTCAGATGCATGATGCCAGTGTCAAGAGTGTTGTCCTCAATCCTCAACCACAGGATATTGATGATTTGGAGTACTAAGATGAAAAGAAAGACATATTGGAAAGACCTGCTCCAGTCTTTCACAGGTTCAAAGGGACGGTTTTTATCCATCCTAACTCTGATGATGTTAGGTTCTTTAGCCGTGGTTGGTCTCAAAGTAGCCAGTCCCAATATGGAGCGAACAGCTTGGGCTTATCTGAAAGATACTAATGTGGCAGATATGACCGTCATAGCAGATTATGGTCTAGATCAGGCAGACCAGGAAGAATTGCAAACTCTATCAGGAGCAGATGTTGAATTTGGTTATATGACAGATTTGACTCTGGCAAACAGTGAAGATGCCATACGGATCTTTTCAAATACTGAAAAGATTTCAAAATTTCAAGTAACGGAAGGGCGTTTGCCTGAAAAAGAAGATGAATTGGCTCTAGCTGATTTTTGGAAAGATCGTTATCAGATTGGTCAAGTCATTCAGTTGAGCCAAAAGAAGGGCAGCAATTCTCAGTTGAAGCGGGATAGTTATACCATTACAGGCTTCGTCCACTCTCCAGATATTTTCTCAAAAACGGATATGGGGAGTTCAGCCAGTGGTAATGGGAACTTAGCAGCCTATGGTGTCGTAACTGAAGCAAATTTCAAGAGCTCTGTTTACACGATTGCCCGCCTGCGTTTTGCTAGCCTAACAGATGTCAATCCTTTCTCTAGTGATTACGAAAAGAAGCTAGAGGAAGAAGAGGCAACTCTAAAGAACTTAGTTGCTGATAATGGTCAAACGCGGCTAGAAAAAATGAAAAAGGAGGCTCAAGAGTCCCTTGATGAGGGCAAGAAACAATTAGACGAGGCAGAGACCAACTTGACAGCTGGCAAGAAACGCCTACAGGATATCGAGAGTCAGCTTCAGGGTCAAGAGGTTCAGTTAAGCCAACTACCAGAACCACAAAAAAGTCAAGCATCTAGTCAGTTAGAAGAAGCAAAAGAACAACTAAAGCAAGAAAAGGAAAAGCTAAGCCAAGCTGAAACGAATCTGGCGAGCGAAAAGGATAAATGGCAGGCTAGCCAGGATGAGGTCAATACTCTGACAGAGCCAACCTATCATGTCTACAATCGAAAGAGTTCTCCTACTGGCCAAGGTTATCTCATGTATAGTAACTCGGCTATGAGTATTCGTGCCGTAGGAAATATCTTTCCAGTCGTTCTCTATGCCGTTTCAGCCATGGTTACCTTTACCACTATGACACGATTTGTAGACGAGGAAAGGACCAATGCAGGGATTTTCAAAGCTCTAGGCTACCATAGCAAGGACATCATCGCTAAGTTTGTGATTTATGGTCTGGTTGCTGGCACTCTTGGAACCCTACTAGGAATCTTACTTGGACATTACGTTTTGGCACCTACTATTTCGCATATCATTACTGAGCGAATGATTGTTGGAGAGAGTCAGCAGAATTTCTATTGGACCTATAGTTGTTTGGCTCTGGGACTAAGCTTAATAGCTAGCGTTTTACCTGCCTACCTTGTATCTCGCAGAGAACTGCATGAAGAAGCAGCGCAATTATTACTACCTAAGCCACCAGTCAAGGGTTCTAAAATTCTCTTGGAGCGCATAACATTTATCTGGTCACGTTTGAGTTTTACTCAGAAGGTAACAGCCCGCAACATTTTCCGTTACAAACAACGCATGCTGATGACCATTTTTGGAGTTGCTGGTTCAGTAGCCCTCCTATTTGCAGGGCTTGGGATTCAATCCTCTGTTGTAGGAGTGGCCGACAGACAGTTTAAGGACCTGCAACAATACCAGATGATTCTCTCTGTCAATTCTCGAGTTTCTGATTCTGATAAGGCAAAGCTAGAAGAAAAATTGCAGAGTGATGAAGTTGAAAACTATCGTTTGATTTTTTCCAAACAGATTGAGGAAAAGTATGCTGGCAAGGCAGGTGTTCAAACCGTGACCATGATGGTAACGGATCAAGATGACCTAGAACCCTTTGTCCATTTAGAAAAAAATGGGGAAAAACTGAACTTATCAAACGGAGTCATTTTGACAGAAAAATTAGCCCAGTTGGCTGGAGTTTCTGTTGGTGACAACTTTATAATCGATGGGAAAACCTTTAAAGTAGGTGCTATTACCGAGCACTATGTGGGCCATTTTGTCTATATGAATCAGGCAACCTATGAGGAGATATACGGTCAAGCACCCAAGATGAACACCTATCTGGTCCAACTTAAGGATAAAAGTGAAGGGAATACTGAAAGAGTCGCAGGAGAATTTATGGACCAGGCGGCTGTCAGTGGCCTCGTTCAAAATGCCTCCACCATTCAGCTCTTTGAAAGTTTTGCCAATTCTCTGAATCATACCATGGCGATTTTGGTGCTGGTATCGGTGCTACTGGCTATTGTGATTCTCTATAATTTGACCAATATCAATGTTGCTGAACGGATTCGAGAACTCTCAACCATCAAGGTTCTTGGTTTTCATAACAAAGAAGTGACCCTTTATATCTATCGGGAGACCATCATATTGTCACTAATTGGAATGATTGTAGGTCTAGTCTCAGGTTTTTATCTCCATCAATTTCTCATTCAGATGATTGCACCTGGTACCTTCCGTTTTCAACCAAAGGTCGGCTGGGAAGTTTATCTCATTCCAGTTCTAGCTGTCAGTGTCATTTTGACCATCCTAGGAGTTTTTGTCAATCATTATCTCCGAAAGGTAGATATGCTTGAAGCCCTCAAGTCTGTAGAATAGTTGATCGAGGACAAAAACAAATAAGAAAGCCCTTTGTGGCTTTTTTATTTTCATAAAAATGGTAAAATAGTAAGAGTAGAAATGGAGTTCTAGATATGAAACGAATTGATCAATTTGAAAATAAGAAAGTATTAGTCCTAGGTTTGGCAAAATCTGGTGAATCTGCAGCTCGTCTTTTGGACAAGCTAGGTGCCATTGTGACAGTGAATGATGGCAAGCCTTTTGAGGAAAATCCAGCTGCGCAAAGTCTCTTGGAAGAGGGCATCAAGGTTGTCACTGGTGGACATCCTTTGGAATTATTGGATGAAGATTTTGCTCTTATGGTAAAGAATCCAGGAATTCCTTATAGCAATCCGATGATTGAAAAAGCTCTAGAAAAAGGCATTCCAGTCTTGACTGAGGTTGAGTTGGCCTACTTGATCTCAGAAGCACCAATCGTAGGTATTACAGGTTCAAATGGTAAGACAACGACCACCACTATGATTGGAGAAGTTCTGACTGCTGCGGGGCAAAATGGACTTTTATCAGGGAACATCGGTTATCCTGCTAGTCAAGTGGCTCAAACTGCGACAGATAAGGACACGCTTGTCATGGAACTTTCCTCTTTCCAACTAATGGGAATCCAGGAATTCCATCCTGAAATTGCTGTTATCACTAACCTGATGCCAACCCATATTGACTATCACGGTTCTTTTGAAGACTATGTGGCAGCCAAGTGGAATATTCAAAGCAATATGACAGCTGCTGATTACCTAGTATTGAATTTCAACCAGGAATTGTCTAAAAAACTTGCGAAAAAAACAAACGCGACTGTAGTACCATTCTCAACACTTGAAAAGGTTGATGGAGCTTATCTTGAAGATGGTCTTCTTTACTTCCGTGGTGAAAAAGTCATGGCAGCTGATGAAATCGGTGTTCCTGGTAGCCACAATGTGGAAAATGCTCTTGCAACCATTGCTGTAGCTAAACTTCGTGGTGTAGACAACCAAACCATCAAGGAGACTCTTTCAGCCTTTGGTGGCGTTAAACACCGTCTCCAATTCGTAGATCAAATCAATGGGGTTAAATTCTACAACGATAGTAAGTCAACCAATATCTTGGCAACTCAAAAAGCCTTGTCAGGATTTGACAATAGCAAGGTTATCTTGATAGCTGGTGGTTTGGACCGTGGTAATGAGTTTGACGAATTGGTACCAGATATTACTGGACTTAAGAACATGGTCATTCTCGGTCAGTCTGCAGAACGTGTCAAACGTGCAGCCGATAAGGCAGGTGTGGCTTATGTGGATGCGACAGATATTGCGGATGCAACTCGCAAGGCTTATGAACTTGCGGAAGAAGGAGATGTGGTTCTCCTCAGTCCTGCTAATGCTAGCTGGGATATGTATGCTAACTTTGAAGTACGTGGAGATCTTTTTATCGACACTGTAGCGGAGTTAAAGGGATAATATGAAAAAAATAGTATTTACAGGTGGGGGAACGGTTGGACATGTTACCCTCAACCTTTTGTTAATGCCTAAGTTCATCGAAGATGGCTGGGAAGTCCACTATATTGGTGATAAGAACGGAATTGAGCATCATGAAATTCTCAAGTCAGGTTTAGATGTCACCTTCCATTCTATTGCAACTGGGAAATTGCGCCGATATTTCTCATGGCAAAATATGGTTGATGTCTTTAAGGTTGCTTTTGGAATCCTTCAATCGCTCTTTATCATGCTCCGCCTTCGTCCACAAGCCCTCTTTTCTAAGGGTGGATTTGTATCTGTTCCTCCTGTTATCGCAGCGCGAGTATGCAGAGTACCAGTCTTTATCCACGAGTCTGACCTCTCTATGGGCTTGGCCAATAAAATCGCTTATAAGTTTGCGACTAAGATGTACTCTACTTTTGAACAAGCGTCTAGTCTCACTAAGGTAGAGCACGTTGGAGCTGTTACTAAGGTTTCTGGTTCAATTATGGAAGAACCTGAAGAAATGGTGGATATCCGAACTTACTTTGATAGCAAACTACCAACTCTTCTCTTTGTTGGAGGTTCTGCTGGGGCGCGTGTCTTTAATCAATTAGTTACAGACCACAAGGAAGAGCTGACTAGTCGCTACAATATCATCAACCTGACAGGTGATGCTAGTTTAAATGAACTAAGTTCAAACCTCTATCGTGTTGACTATGTGACTGACCTCTATCAACCGATCATGAATATGGCTGATGTGGTCATTACTCGTGGTGGTGCCAATACCATTTTTGAGCTCCTTGCTATGGCTAAATTGCATGTCATTGTGCCACTGGGGCGTGAAGCTAGCCGTGGAGACCAGATTGAAAATGCAGCTTACTTTGTGAAAAAAGGCTATGCAGAGGAGTTGCAAGAGAGCGATTTGACCTTGTCTACTTTAGAAGAAAAGGTAAGCAAGCTTTTGACCCACAAAGAAGACTACAAGAACACGATGAAGAATTCTCATGAATTAAAATCTGTGGCGGATTTTTATGCGCTACTAAAAAAAGATCTATCATAAGGAAAATCGATGTCAAAGGATAAGAAACAAGAGCCAACTCAAGGCAAGGAATTGTCAGAGTGGCAAAAACGAAATCAAGAATATCTTCAAAAAAAAGCTGAAGAAGAGGCCCAACTAGCCAAAGAAAAGGTCCAAGCAGATACCAATAAAAAAGAAGTGGCAAAAGCTCCGGAAGAAGAAAACACTTTATCAGAGTGGCAGAAGAAAAACCGAGAGTATCTGCGCAAAAAGGCTGAAGAAACCAAAGAAGAGCAAGAGTCAGAACTATCCGAAAATACAGAGGAAGCAACTGAAGTAGATCCTAATAGCGAAGAGCAGAAGGATCTTAAAGAAGATGAGTCCTCGCCTGAACTTGAAGAGGAAGCAGCTGAAGCAGAACAAGTGGAAGACCAGGCCGAAGAATCAGAAGCATCAAAAGTAGAAAAGGTAGAAGAAAAGAAGCTTAAGCCTAAGAAAAAGCCTACCAAGCCTTCTATTCCTAGAGTTCATATCTGGCGTGCTGTTACGATTCTAATCCCGAGTTTGCTTGTCTTGTTCTTTTCCATCTATCTCTTGACCCCCTTTTCAACTCTGAAAAACATAGAAGTCACTGGGACTGTAGAGACCAATGCAGACCAAATCAAAGATGCTTCAGGGATTCGTGATAGTGACTATACCTTTAGTCTACTTCTCAATAAAGACAAACATGCTGAGATGATTAAGTCCAATCACTGGATTGAATCTGCTAGCATTCACTATCAATTCCCGACCAATTTCACCATCCAGGTCAAGGAATACGGGATTGTAGCCTATTATGTTTCTGGAGAGGATCATTATCCGATTCTTTCTAGTGGGACGGTGGAAACCAGTCCAGTTAGTCTAGTCAGTCTTCCTGAAACCTATATGTCCGTACTCTTTAACGATGAGCAGCAAGTCAAAACCTTGATTGAACAACTGGCTGAAGTCAGCCCAGAGATTAAGCAAGCTATCAAAACGATTGAATTGGATCCAAGCAGTGTAACCAGTGATCTGCTCAAAATTACCATGTATGATACGGATGAGGTTTTGGTTCCTTTATCAGAACTAGGTAAAAAATTGCCTTACTATAGCAAGATTAAACCTCAATTAACAGTGCCAAGCGGTATTGATATGGAAGTTGGGATCTATAGTTATAGCTTGACGGATAAGGCTTTAGAAGAAGCGAGAATCAAAGCTAAAGAAGAGGAAAAGAAGAAGAAGGAAGAAGAAAAGAAAAAACAAGAAGAGCAAGGGAATCAAACTCAGAATCAAACACAAACTCAAAATCAAACACAAACTCAAAATCAAACAACCCAACAATCACAGAGTCGATAAACTTGAGAACATTCTATCTGCTTGATTGTGAGTCTTGGCTTTAAAGTTCTTCGTATACCAGTTTTTACTTGACAAGTCCCGCTTTAAATAATAGAATAGTAAAAAACCTTTAAAGCAGTCCAGAGAGGCAGCTAAGGTTAGACGGTGAAAGGGTGGATTCTACCCATTTTTCGTGGAACCTTGCTGTTGGCAGGTTCCTTTTTTGTAGTCTTTTTGACGGAAGCTGGGCTGATAAGAAAGATAAGAGGAGAAACGCATGCGTGAAAGTCGCCCAGTCATAGCTCTGGATTTTCCAAGTTTTGAAGAAGCCAAGGAGTTCTTAGCCCTATTTCCAGCAGAGGAAAAGCTCTATGTCAAAGTAGGAATGGAAATCTACTATGCTGTAGGACCTGAAGTTGTCCGTTATTTGAAGTCATTAGGACATAGTGTCTTTTTGGATCTCAAACTGCATGATATTCCCAATACAGTCAAATCAACCATGAAAATTTTATCGAACCTTGGAGTTGATATGACCAATGTGCAGGCAGCAGGTGGGGTTGAGATGATGCAAGCAGCGCGTGAAGGATTGGGAGACAAGGGGATTCTCATAGCTGTTACCCAATTAACCTCAACCTCGGAGGAACAAATGCAAGAATGTCAAAATATCCAAACCAGCCTCCAAGAGTCGGTTATCCACTATGCCCAGAAAACAGCTGAAGCTGGTCTAGATGGAGTCGTTTGCTCGGCCCAAGAAGCCAAGCTTATCAAACAAGCAACTCATGAAGACTTTATCTGTCTGACACCAGGGATTCGCCCAAGAGGGACAGAAGCAGGGGATCAGAAACGGGTAGTAACCCCAGGAGAAGCTTACCAGATTGGCAGTGACTACATCGTAGTTGGCCGTCCGATTACGCAAGCAACTGATCCAGTCGCAGCTTATCATGCTATCAAGGATGAGTGGAACCAAGACTGAAATTAAAGAAATAGATTATAAAAACAAAAGGAGTAGACCATGACACTTGCTAAAGATATTGCTAGCCATCTATTGAAAATTCAAGCCGTTTACCTCAAACCAGAAGAACCTTTTACTTGGGCATCAGGTATCAAGTCACCGATTTATACGGACAATCGTGTGACGCTTGCTTATCCAGATACTCGTAGCTTGATTGAAAATGGTTTTGTGGAAGCTATTAAGGCAGAATTCCCAGAAGTAGAAGTGATTGCAGGAACAGCGACTGCAGGTATTCCTCATGGTGCCATCATCGCTGATAAGATGAACTTGCCATTTGCCTATATCCGTAGCAAACCAAAAGACCATGGTGCTGGAAATCAAATCGAAGGCCGTGTAGCCCAAGGACAAAAGATGGTCGTTGTCGAAGATTTGATTTCAACTGGCGGTTCAGTTCTTGAAGCCGTAGCAGCTGCTAAACGTGAAGGAGCTGATGTTCTTGGAGTTGTGGCTATTTTCAGCTATCAATTACCAAAAGCAGATAAGAACTTTGCCGATGCTGGTGTCAAACTAGTAACCCTTTCAAACTACAGCGAGCTCATCCACCTAGCACAAGAAGAAGGCTACATCACACCAGAAGGACTCGACCTCCTAAAACGCTTTAAAGAAGACCAAGAAAATTGGCAAAATGCTTAAGACATAGAAAATCAGGTAGTCCAAATGAACTGCTCCCTGTCAAGTTGACAATGAATAATAAAAGATTAAGCACGGGCCTTGTTCCTCATTTCAAGAGGGGAAAGGCCCGTGTTGCGCCCTTGAAAACGAAAAGTAGATATCGGCGACAAGTTCCTCAAAAGTCTTATACTTCTTCAACTTGTCACTCTTTGTTTTAAAGTATTCCAAGAAGCGTTTAATTGCAGAATTATCAATACATATATCAGTTCTAGATATCGAGCAGTGGTGATCATCCAGTATTTTCGTGGTGTATACTATGATTCACAATCCCTATGAATCAGCGAGGTTGCGCTTACATTAGGCTTTATAGATTTTCCATAACTAAGGGATTATCATTTGCAGCTCCTTCATTGAATTTAGTGATGTTGATGATATGAGTCTGGTATGATATAATGTTTTCGCCCCCTCAATTTAAGGAAGGGAGGTGTTACATATGTTAGAAACTTTACTCACAGTGTTTCTAGCTCCGTTACTGATTAACGTCTTATCTGAGCTTTTCAAGTTATGGATTAAGAAACGTAAGAAGTAATGGTTAACCCTTTTAGAGGGTAGCAAAAAACCCCATCGATGGCACGGTGGGGCTTTTTTAGTTACATATGCTGTAACCTTACTCACATTGTAGATTAATTTTAACACATAACCCCTGATATTTCAAGCCTTTATTTCACTTTTTTGTAGAACTCACTAGGTAAGCCTGGATTACTAACACTTGTAGTTTAAGTCTATACAACTTAAATAAAACATGAGCTACTGAGTTCCATTATACAATAAAGAAATCAACTCTTTCCTAAGGAATTTCCACCCGCATTTTGGGCTTTTGTGCTAAAATAGACTTATAAATTTAAAATAAGGAATGTTTATGAAATCGGGTAATGGTTTTTGGAAAGGATGCCTCTATTTTTGGGGAGTTTTGTTTTTGCTGGGTCTTCTGATTCAGTATGCGCTACCTCTAGCGATTTGTGTTCTGCTGGGTTATGGTGGTTACCTGTTTTACAGACGTTGGCGCTATCCTCTTTTGAAGGATCGTACTCTCGATGATCAGATTGAACTTTTAAAAGCTCGGATTCGTCAGGCTGATAAAAATATTCAGCAACTAGAGGGAGCCTTGGCTGAAAAGGGTTCAGAATCTTATAAAAATATGGCTAATCAAGTATTAATTGAATTGCGAGAAATTCATCAGGAAGCAGATCGTCTCAAGTTCTATATCGGTGATGATGTGTATAACCGCATTGATAAAAAGGTTCGTACAGTTCGAGCAAACATCAATATTCAGTTAGAACATTTGGAAAGAGAAAGTCAAGTGGATCTTGAAAAAGCAGAGCCAGAGGAATTAGCCCCTGAATTATCCCAGACCTTGGCCAATATTGCTATTGACCATCAGGCCATTTTAGACAAGATTGCTACTTCTGCTGAGGGGGATAAGGAAGAGTTGACTGCCATTCATAGTTTGAAGATGGAGAAATTCCAAACGATTTTAGAAGGCTATTTAAAGATTAAGGCCAATCCTAAAAACTATAATCGAGCAGAAGAACGTTTGCAACAAGCTAAAGCAGCTATCGAACAATTTGACCTCGAGCTGGACCAAGTGTTAAGAGAGCTTAATGAAACAGATATGCGTGATTTCGATATCAGTCTGCGTATCCTAGAAAAAGATCGTAGAGAATAGGTTAGAAATAAAGGAGTAACCATGACAGAATTTAATTTTGATATTGACCAGATTGCCAATAATGCGGTAGCTAAGGTGGACAAGACAACTCAAATCATCGAGACCAATACTGGCTCAGACAAGACCTTGACCTTCCTTGAGAAGTTGAGCCTTGAACAGCAAGAAGGAATCAAGGCGCGCGTGCCCCAGTTAGTAGATCAGTTTGTCACCAATCAAAATGCCCTTTTGGATTTTGGACAATCTGCTGTAGAAGGTGTGAATAATACGGTCAATCGTATCTTGTCAGAACAAAAGAAACTGCAGATTCCCCAAGTGGATGATCTACTTAAGAATACCAACCGTGAGTTGCAAGGCTTTGTCGTCAAATACAAGAACGCTGAAATAGCTGAGTTAGAAGAAAAGCCAAACTTTTTGCAACGATTGTTTAACAAGAGCAAGAACACGCTACAAGAATTTTACTTTGACTCAAAAACGGTGGAGCAAAAACTCGATGGCATGGCTGCCGCAGTGGTTAAGCAAGAAGATGTCTTAGCTCGAAATATCGTCTCTGCTGAGATGTTGATTGAAGACAATACCAAATCCATTGAAAATCTAGTGGGAGTGATCTCCTTTATCGAAGCCAGCCAGACAGAAGCTGGCAATCGCGCTGCAGAACTGAAAGCTCAAGCTGATCAACTCGATACAAGTACGGTAGAATACCAAACCAAGTCTCAAGAATTGGCCCGCATGGCTGAAGTGGTCAATACCCTCGAACAACAACACACAGAGTATGTCAGCCGTCTTTATGTAGCCTGGGCAACAACACCTCAGATGCGTAATCTTGTGAAGGTGTCATCTGATATGCGCCAAAAATTGGGTATGCTTCGTCGCAATACCATCCCGACAATGAAACTTTCGATTGCCCAACTTGGTATTTTGCAACAATCAATGAAATCAGGTGTCGTGGCAGATGCCATTGTCAATGCTAACAACTCAGCCCTTCAGATGCTAGCTGAAACCAGTAAGGAAGTGATTCCGCAGATGGAACGAATTGCCCAAAGCCCGACAGTAGCTGTCGAATCGGTTACCAAATTGGCTGAAAGTCTGGTCGCTCAAAACCAAGGTATCGTCGCTGCTATTGAATTGGGCCGCCAGAAACGTGCCCAACTAGAAACAAGCATCGTCAAGTCCGCAGAAATGATCAATGATTCTGTCAAACTACGCGATGAGAAAATCGTCCAAGCCCTTTTAGACCAAGGAAAGGCTGCTCAGAAAGAAGTACAGGAATAACACACAAATCCCCTGTAAGCCTAGCTTGCAAGGGATTTTTCTTTGTCTAGGAGTACCTTGCCCTTCCTCGACAGTTACCAGCAAGCAAGTTTACTCTAAAATAGAGATAAAACCATGGTAAGCCTTTTCCCAACAAGGCTTTTATGCTACAATAGAAGGAAGTAAAGGTGTTGTTTTTCAATCTTATCAACACCTTGGATGAATGAAAAGGAAGAGTCCCTATGGTTTTCAGATTTAAGCAAATAACTAGCTTGCATATATATATATATATAAATAAACTCACGTTTTCATACCCATTTTCAAAACCTACCAATGTTTTTGGTAGGCTTTTTGCGTTGTAGAAATGGGGTGTGAAAATGGCTTACACTTTATCAAAAGAATTAGAACAAGAACTCATCGTTTCAGCGCCTGAGTTACGGCCTAGTTATGCTGCCATCGTAGAATACCTAGAAGCTATCAACCAGAAAGAAGCATCTGGAAGCAATTCTCAGGAACTCCAGAACCAGCTTGCTATTCAGCTGAGACGTTTAGAAGATTTGGTGCAGGGCTATATCCAAATAAAGAAGAATCCCCATCACTACCTAGATGCAGATAAAGACCTGACAGCAGCCTATCAAGCCATAAAAGGTACGGAGCAAGCCCTTCTGGAAAAATTGCAACATCTCAACCAAGTAGCCTTGCAGGATTTCCATATCAGCCAGAGACTCTCTCCTAAAGACGAGACTGCTATCCCTGTAGCAGGTAAACCCAAAACCAAACAGGAATTGGCTATCGAGCGGGATTTGATTAATCAGCTGACAAAGGGAGAAAGTCAGTGGGTGTATCGACCTGAGTTAAATACAGAAGACCTCCTATGGGGAAACTTTTTTGCCAAGCTGGAAGCCAATAATGTCCGCATTTTGCAAGACCATCCCCTTACAAATTCAGAGAAAAATCAAATCAAAAACCAGCTCAATTTTGTCAACTTCTATGAAGCAGCCAAGTGGATAGCAGGGGAAAATGGCATTGCCAAGGTGCAGGTTCAACGTGAAGATGCCAGTCTAGGCACCATTCGCTTGGAAGTTTTGTGGAGAAACAATGTCGCAGGTGGCAAATCCAGCTATGAGGTTGTCAACCAAGTCATCACAGGCGGAGAAGGGATTCGCCAGCGTCGTGGGGATGTGACTTTGTTAATCAATGGTCTGCCAATGATTCAGATCGAACTAAAAAGCCGTTCTCATCCTTACATGGATGCCTTCCGTCAGATTAAAAAATACGACCAAGAAGGACAGTTCAGAGGCATTTTTTCAAGTCTTCAGATGTTTGTCGTCTCTAATGTCACAGACACTCGCTACATCGCAGCTGCCAAAGCCAACAAGCTAAATGAGCGCTTCTTGACCAAGTGGGTCGATAGTGAAAATAGACCTCAACCTCAACTATTTGACTTTGCAGAGTCTGTCTTGTCGATACCTAGAGCCCACGAGATGGTCATGCAGTATTCTGTCATCGATGATGACAAGAAGGCCTTGATTTTATTGCGTCCCTATCAGGTACATGCTATTGAAGCTATCCGTGAAGCTAGTCGCAAGCGCCAATCAGGCTATATTTGGCATACGACTGGTTCAGGAAAGACCTTGACATCCTATAAGGTTTCGCGCAATCTGCTTCAGATACCATCCATTGAGAAGACAATCTTTGTGATTGATAGGACAGACCTCGACCAGCAGACGACCAGTTCTTTTCAGTCTTACGCAGAGAACGATATGATTGATATCGACGAGACCGATGATACACAGGAATTGGTTAAAAATCTAGCTTCTGATGACCGCCGTGTCGTTGTGACGACCATCCAGAAAATCAATGCTATGATTCGTCAGTTTGATGAAGGCCGTCACCAAAAGGTTTACAATCGTATCAAGCAACTCAAACTAGCCTTTGTCGTCGATGAATGCCATCGCGCAGTGACTCCTGAACGCCAGCGCCACCTAGAGCACTTCTTTACCAATTCTCTCTGGTATGGGTTTACAGGAACGCCTATCTTTACAGAAAATAAACGTGAACAAAAAGGAGACCTTGCTCAGACGACCGAAGAGCAGTACGGTGACTGTCTCCACCAATATACCGTCAAAGAAGCCATCCATGACAAGGCGGTTCTTGGCTTTAATGTGGAGTATCAGACAACCATGCCTGGTTGGGCAGAAGATGAGATTGACGAGGAGCGTTATGATGACGAAGGCCACATGCTTGCAGTTTTAGATGCTATTCTCAATCGCTCAAGACGCAAACTCGGTTTCCAAAATGGAGTAGGAAAAACTTATGAAGCCATTTTGACCGTCAAAAGCATTGCCCGTGCGCAGGCCTATTATAATCTGATTAAGCAAGTCAAAAATGGAGAAAAGTCTTTAAGCATTTCGGAAAATGTTAAAAAGATCTTGCCAGACTTTCCTAAGGTTGCCATTACCTACTCTGTGACAGAGAATGAAGCAGACTCCTATGTCAACCAAGCCTATATGGAGGAGAGCTTAGAAGACTACAATGCCATGTTTGGCACCCACTTTGGCCTAGCAACTATTGCTTCCTACAATAGCGACCTTAACGACCGTCTGGCCCGTAAGAAAGAACGCTTTGCCTTCCGTGAGGAACAGTTGGACCTGGTTATCGTGGTGGACCGCTTGTTGACAGGCTTTGATGCCCCTTGTCTATCGACCCTGTTCATGGATCGCCAGCCCATGAAACCCCAGCATATCATTCAGGCCTTTTCACGAACCAATCGCCTCTTTGATGAAGGCAAGAAATTCGGCCAAATCGTTACCTTCCAAACGCCTGACCGCTTTAAAGAAAAAGTGGATGAAGCTCTGAGCCTCTACTCAAATGGTGGCGAAACCAGTGTCTTAGCCCCAGAATGGCAGGAGGAGAAGGCCAAGTTTATGGAGAAGGTTCATCAACTACTGGCTATCGCTCCAAGTCCAGAGCAGGTGCCTGATTTGGATACAGCGACAGATGCAGAATTAAAACGCTTTGCCAAGGCCTTCCAAGAATTTGACAAGCTCCTATCTTCTATACAAGTCTATTCGGACTATGATGAGAAAGTCATTCTCAGAGAAATTGGACTCAGCCTAGAAGACATCGAGAACTTTGCCGGCCAATATCACAATGTCATCGAAGAACTCCGCAGACGTAGACCAGAAGACCAAGGAGATGAAGGCGTTCTCGTAGATATAGAGTATGAACTCGAATCCATCCGCACCGACGAGATAAACTATCACTATATCCTCTCTCTTATCCAAGCCCTAGTCGAAAATCGGGAAAACCTCATCGGTAAAAAGGAAAAGAGCCTAGTAGATAACTATATTGAAGATTTGAACAAATCCAATCCCAAGTTATCCAGCCTCATCTCCAAACTCTGGCAGAATGTCCAAGCTGATGCCAAGAGTTATCAGGGACAGTCTGTAACCCATAAGTTGGATGAGATGATTGAGCTAACTACCCAGCAAAAGATTCGTGAAACGGCAGATTATTGGCAGATAGGAGAGGATGAACTCCAGTTCGTAGTGGACAACTACCGCATCGGACGAGATAAGCAAAATGGTGAAAAAGCCATCACAGAATCTCAGGACTACCTCGCCTATAAGGAAGCCCATGGAGACGAGGCACTACCAAAACTCAAATACAAAAAAGCCCTCAAAGAGGCCTATATGCGCATGATTTCAGAGGATATCTTACCGCTAAGGGGGAGATAGGTTTATTTGATGTTCTGATTTGCTAGATGTTTAACTTTATCTTGTCAAATCAGACCTTCTATTGTTTCAAAATAGGCAAAATTGAATAATAGAATGGTATATCTGTCTATCTAAAGTGTAAAAATGGCCAAAATTGAACAATAGGAATGAAAGGTGGACGTCCTAAAGTGCAAAAATAGGTAAAATTGAAGAATAGAAATCAAAAAAATAAAATCTAAAGTGTAGAAATACGAAAGTTGAGTAATAGAAAGGGGGGATATAGTGGAAAAATTATTTATTATTGGAAATGGTTTTGATATAGCACATGATTTAAAGACGAATTATCTATATTTCAAGAAGTTCGTTTATCAGCAGGCTTATGGGAAAGATGATTTGTTAGAGTCGTTGCAAACATCAAAGGGAATTTGCGACTTTTTTAGGGAAAAGGATATTGAAATTCAAGAACAACATCGATATGCTAAGGAAGATGGGTTGAGAGACATATATGGATATTCTCTATCCAAAATTAGAAATGGTCAGTTAGATAAACATGAACGGTATCAATTTATTTATCGACACATGATGCAATTAATGGGATTAGAGAATTTTTGGTCTCAGTTTGAGCATGATTTAGGTTGGATAAATGAGGTGAAAATTATACTGTCATCTTGTGGCCTAGAAGATTTAGAAACAGATGCTGAGGAGCTGGCAATGATTCTTGAAAAATTTCTAATAGAAGACATTGAAAACTTATTTCGGGAATGGGTTCAATGTTTTATTCTTGAATGGAATAATATGCCTTCTAATCTAAAAAAACTAAAACGAAAGAAATCTGTTGAACACAATAAAAATGCCTACTTTTTAACTTTTAATTATAGTATGTTGTTAGAGGATTTCTACGGTATAAATTCTGAACAAATATGTCATATACATGGAAGCATTTTTGAAAATAAGCTAATATTTGGACATAATCGTGAAATCGATTCTTATGATGAATCTATACAAAATGATCCAACTGCGGTACGTGACTTTCTTTATAATTTAGTTGATTTGACTAGAAAGCCTGTCCATCAGCAACTTAGAAAACATGAATACTTTTTCAAAAGTTTAAGTTCTATTAAAGAAATCTACTTCATTGGTTTTGGTATTCGGGATGAGAATGGAGTGGATGCTCCGTACTTTAAAGAAATCTTTAAACAAGCACCGGATGTGAGTATTTATATAGACCAGTTTGATAAGGAGAATGAATATACTATTAAGAAAATACTTAAGGCATGGGGTGCTCATAAAGCTTATCAATTGCAATTTATAGATACAAATAAAGATGAAATAGTTGGAGGAGATATATGACAAAGAAACCAAGTTATCGCTTTGCGGGTTATACTGAACCTTGGGAAGAGAAGAAGTTGGGTGAGTATGCAAAATATAGAAGGGGTTCTTTTCCGCAACCTTACGGGAAAAAAGAATGGTATGGAGGAGAAGATTCTATGCCATTTGTACAAGTTATTGATGTTACGGATAATCTTACTTTGGTTAATGATACAAAGCAAAAAATTAGTAAGCAAGCTCAACCAAAGAGTGTTTTAGCCCCAAAAGGAACTGTGATTGTAACATTACAGGGGAGTATAGGACGAGTTGCAATTACACATTATGATACTTATGTAGACCGTACTTTATTAATTTTTGAGAGTTATAATTTTCCTACGCATGTAGGTTTTTGGGCATATACCATTCAAAATAAATTTGAGATTGAAAGAAAAAAAGCTCCGGGTGGAACTATAAAAACCATCACAAAAGAAGCATTATCTAGCTTTGAGATTTCCCTCCCCTCCCTCCCCGAACAAACCACCATCGGTTCTTTCTTCCAAGATATTGACCAGCTCATTAGCCTTCAACAGCGTAAGTTAGAGGTGCTCAAAGAGCAGAAGAAAACCTACCTCAAACTCCTCTTCCCAGCCAAAGGACAAAAGAAGCCAGCCCTTCGCTTTGCAGGATTTGAAGATGAGTGGAAAGAAGTGAAGTTGGGGGAAATTGGTGAAATTCAAACGGGTAATACTCCGCCTACTAATGAAGAAGATAATTACGAAAAGAATGGATTTCCATGGGTCACACCTACTGATATTAATTCATTGGTGCTTCATACGACCTCAAAACAATTATCAGAAGTAGGTAAATCCAAAGCTAGAATTGCTAAGTCTGGTTCAATATTGGTAACATGTATTGCGAGTATTGGGAAAAATACATTAGTTAGAACTGATTCGGCTTTTAATCAACAAATTAATTCATTGACGCCTAGTGAAAAATATTCATCGTATTTTTTATTAACACAGTCTGAAATTTGGTCAAGATACATGCTCAGTGTAGCAGGTGCAGGAACAATGCAAATTATTAATAAAAGTGACTTTTCAAATATTAAGACTATGGTACCTTCTCTCCCTGAACAAGAAGCCATCGGCTCTTTCTTCCAAGACCTAGACAAGGCTATTGCCAAGCAAGAGGAAAAAGTCAACCAGCTCAAAGAAAGCAAACAAACCCTACTCAGAAAAATGTTTATCTAAGATACAAAGACCGCAAAAAGCCCAGTAAAAATAGGAAACTGGCACAGTCTTCGATGAAGACCAGACAGTTTATCTTTTTTACCCAGCTTTTAGGTCGTGTTCAATTCATAAGATACCAAGACCATAAAAAGCTACACTAAACGAATGAAAGTTGAAATTGATAGGAGACCCTATGTCACAAACAGATTTATCAAGAGAACTCTACCAATCCCTCTGGAATGCGGCAGATATCCTGCGTGGCCAGATGGAAGCCAATGAATACAAGTCCTACCTCTTGGGCTTGATTTTCTACAAGTACCTATCCGACAACATCCTCCAAGCCGTCTGTGATAACTTGGACGAGACTTTTGAGTCCTTACAGCAAGCGCAGCTTCTCTATGAGGAAAACTTTGCGGATGCAGATGTCCGTGAAGACCTCATTGAGGTCTTAAATGACGAGCTGGGCTATGTGATTGAGCCTTCTCTAACCTTTACCAAGCTGGTTCAGTCTATCCATGAAGGAACCTTCCAGCTAGAATCCCTAGCCCAAAGTTTCCGTGATATCGAGCAGGCCAATGAAAAATTTGAAAATCTTTTCGAAGATATCGACCTCTATGCTAAAAAGCTAGGCAACACCCCACAAAAGCAAAACAAGACCATCTCTGAGGTTATGAAGCAACTCAACGACCTCAATGTGTCTGGTCATGCTGGTGATATCTTGGGTGATGCTTATGAGTACTTGATTGGCCAGTTTGCCAGTGATTCTGGGAAAAAGGCTGGGGAGTTTTATACACCTCAAGCAGTCTCTCACCTCATGACTCAGATTGTCTTTGCAGGGCGCGAGCATCAAAAGGGGATGTCGGTTTACGACCCGACCATGGGTTCTGGTTCTCTCTTGCTCAATGCCAAGCGCTACAGTAAGCAAGCTTCGACAATTTCTTACTACGGTCAAGAATTGATTACTTCGACCTTTAACCTTGCTCGTATGAATATGATGCTTCATGGGGTTGCGATTGAGAACTATCACCTCAGCAATCACGATACCCTAGACGAAGATTGGCCGACTACGGAGCCGACAGACTTTGATGGGGTTTTGATGAACCCACCCTATTCATTGAAGTGGTCAGCAGATAGTGGATTCTTGCAAGATCCTCGCTTTTCAAGTTATGGAGTTCTGGCACCTAAGTCCAAAGCAGATTTTGCCTTCCTCCTTCACGGTTTTTACCACCTCAAGCATAATGGTGTCATGGCCATCGTCCTTCCTCACGGAGTTCTTTTCCGAGGAGCAGCCGAGCAAAAGATTCGTCAGCATCTGCTAGAAGAAGGCGCTATTGATACAGTTATTGGCTTGCCAGCAAATATCTTCTACAACACCTCTATTCCGACAACCATTATTATCCTTAAAAAGAATCGCACCAATAAGGACGTCTTCTTTATCGATGCCTCAAAAGAGTTTGAAAAAGGGAAAAATCAAAACAATATGACCGAAGACCATATTGCCAAGATTTTGGAGACCTATCAAAAACGCGAGAATGTCGAGAAGTTTGCCCATTTAGCCAGCTTTGAAGAGATTGTAGAAAATGACTACAATCTCAACATTCCACGCTATGTCGATACCTTTGAGGAAGAACCAGTTGTTCCCCTCGCTGACCTCGCCGACCAGCTCGCAGAGATTGATAAAGAGATTGGACAAGTAGAAGCCAGACTCGCACAAATGCGCAGCCAACTAGTAGGCACAACACCAGAAGCCCAAGCAGAATTAACCGCCTATCTCGAAAAATTGAATGAGATTTAGGGAGTAGGGGAAGAATGAAAACATCTCGTATAGATTGTACGAGGTGTTTTTGCATTTTGATGATAAAAAGATTGTAGGACAAGCAGAGTTTGAATAAAATCTACTGCAATAAAAAGTATTTAACAAAAATGAACTGCTCTCTGGTAAGAGGGCAATGAACAAATAACAGATTGAGTAGTGATTTTCCGTTATTTTCGTGATGTGTACTGTAATCGACTGATTTCGGACTTCATTTTGACATATGAAAACTCCCCTATAGTTTCTAGTGAATTTATGTTTTTTCACTGTCCACTATAAGGGGAGTATATTACATTAATTACCTGATTTCTTTTTATTCTCGGAAAGTATTAGTCCACTTTTCCACCTTCAAAAACAAGGTCATCTGCTTTAGCAGCGTCACCGTAAGTTGGGTGAAGTGTTTTTTCATAAGCTTTGTGGAAGAAGTTTTCTTTACCTAATTTTTCGATTTCTTGGTTGATGTAGTCAAGTAGTTCTTGGTTACCTTTTTGAACTGCTGGTGCAATAGTATCTGGATCACCTAGAGAAGAAATTCCTACCTCATATCCTTTATTTTCAAGCGCCCAAGCTAGAACTTCAGTATTGTCAGTAGAGAAGGCATCTCCACGTCCGTCAAGAAGGGCTTGGTAGGCATCGCTATATTGATCGTATTTTTGAAGTTTTACTTCTGGGTGATTTTTCTCAAAGTAAGTTTCAGCAGTCGTTCCTTTTGTAACGATTAAGGTTTTGCCTTCAAGTTCTTTAACGTCTTTGATAACTTTATCTTTTGGTGACACAACACCGAGAGAAACTTTCATGTAAGGAAGGGCAAAGTCAACTTGTTTTTTACGTTCGTCAGTAACTGTGAAGTTGGCAAGTGTGATATCAACCTTGTTTGAAATCAAGTATTCAGCACGGTTAGCTGCATCCACTGATACATATTTCGGTTTGACACCAAGGTCTTGTGCTAATTGGTTACCAAGTTCGATATCGTAACCTTGGTAAGAACCATCGTTGTCAACATAACCAAACGGTTTTTTATCTCCGAATACCGCGATTCGAAGTTCGCCACTTTTCTTAATTTCATCAATGGTGCGAGCTTTGGCAGTTGCCTTTGTAGATGAAGCATCAGAGCTTCCGCCTGAACTACAAGCTGTGACAAAGATAAGCGCAAATGCTAGAGCAAAAACAGTTAGAATTGGTTTAAGTAGTTTCATAATAATCTCCTTTATTGATTATAGATATGAGCCAAACTGGCTAAAGTCAAAGACGTTTAAAAATTCTTGTGCTCGTTTTGTTTGTGGATTTGTGAAGAATTCTTGAGCAGTTCCTTCTTCAGCAATCTTACCTTGGTCAAGGAAGATGATACGGTCCGCAATGGCTTTGGCAAACTGCATTTCATGGGTTACCAGAATCATGGTACGCCCTTCCTGTGCCAAGTCATTGATCAGTTCCAAAACCTCACGTACCATTTCTGGATCCAGTGAAGCCGTTACCTCGTCAAAAAGAATGATTTCTGGATGCATGAGAAGGGCACGAACGATAGCAACCCGTTGCTTTTGTCCACCAGATAATTGGCGAGCAAAGCTATGTTGTTTATCTAGAAGTCCGACACGTTCTAGTAGTTGCAGAGCTTCTTCGGTAACTTCTTTTTTGTCTCTCCCTTGAGCCTTGATAGGACCTAGGATAAGGTTTTGAAGGACATCCAAGTGAGGAAAGAGTTCATAACTTTGAAAGACCATGCCGATTTTTTGGCGAACCAAGTGAAAATCTTTTTTATTTTCAACGATGGACTGGCCATCCAGCAGGATATCTCCTCCTTGAATACTTTCTAAACCATTGAGGCAACGAAGTAGGGTACTTTTCCCACAACCAGACGGCCCTAGGATGACGACCACTTCCCCCTTTTTAACATCTAGGGAAAGTCCTTGGAGGATAGGATTGTCTCCGAAGGATTTTTTTAGTTCCTTGATTTCTAAAATAGTTTCAGACATTTAGTTCCTCCAATGTTTTTCTAAGTGAGTAGATAGTTTGGAAATAGGGAAGCAAACCGCGAAATACAAGACTAGGATGGTTCCATAAATCCAAAAGGAAGCGGTTGGGATAGTCAAACGATTGCTATCTATAATTTGTTGTCCAACTTTGGTAACTTCAACAACCCCAATCAAAACAACCAAGGAAGTCGTTTTAATCATCCGAGTGACAAGGTTGATGGCTTGTGGGAGCAATCTTCTTAAGACCTGAGGGATGATGATGTAGTAGTAGAGTTGAAATTTAGTTAAGCCAAGTGCTTGTCCACTCTCAAATTGATGTTTAGGCAGGGAAGTGATAGCTCCACGAACTAAGTCACCCATCTCAGCTGTTCCCCAGAGGGTGAAAACGATAATAGCAGAAGTCTCACCAGAAATATTGATATTAAAGTTTCGAGCTAAACCAAAGTAAACGATGAAAAGGAGCACCAGCTGGGGCATGATCCGGATAAATTCTAGATAAAAACGAGTCAAGAAACGAATCACTCTAGAATGAGAAGTCATGATAATTCCCATCACCGTTCCGAAAATCATGGATAAGAGGACAGACAGGATAGAAATCCCAATTGTGACTCCCAATCCCTGTAAAATTCTCAGGAGATTATTTCCCTGAAAGAGTACTTGCATTCCCGAATCCTGCATGACGGAGTCTCCTTTCTATCCAGCTAAAGACTAGTGAAATTGGTAGAAGCATGATGAGGTAAGCAACCACCAACATAGCCAGCGCAATATCTGTCTCATAATAGAGTCCAATCAAATCCTTAGCAACGTACATAAGGTCAGCAAGGGCAACTGCTGAGAAGACAGAAGTTTCCTTGATGAGGAAAATAACATTGGCACTAAAGGATGGTAGAGCAACCGCTGTCGCTTGTGGCAGAACCACGTAGCGAAAAACCTGAAATGGAGTAAGCCCAATGGCTAAACCAATTTCATGCTGGGTTTGACTGACTGCTTCAAGCCCGCTTCGGAAGGATTCTGCCATGTAGGAACCACCTAAAAAGATGAGCCCGACTGTTGCACAGACTTCTGAAGAAAGAACAATCCCTATTCGAGGTAGACCGAAGTAGAGAAAGAAAAGTTGTATCAAAAGGGGTGTATTTCGTGAAAGTTCGATATAGGCTGTTGCCAACTGGGAGAAAACAGGAAGGCGGTGATGCCGGATGACGCTGACGATGAGCCCCAGCAAAAAAGAACCTAGAATTCCCCAAACTGCAATATGCAAGGTCAGAAAGAATGCCTTTTGATAGAGTGGTAGATATTGTTCAACAATGGACCAATCCAAAAGTAGAACCTCCCATCTAGGAAAATGATACAGTTATTGTAGCATTAAAAGAAAGCTTTGGATAATATGTATTTTTTATTGTGGTGATAAAAAATATTTATAACGGCGATAAATTTTAAAAATGTGATTTTTAGTTGACAAATGTAGATTTTTGAAGTATACTAATAACTGTAATCGACAAATGTAGATTTAGGAGGAGATAACCATGCAGATTTCGGATGCAGAATGGCAGGTCATGAAGATTATCTGGATGCAGGGAGAACAGACTAGTACTGATCTCATAAAAGTATTAGAGAAAAGGTTCAGTTGGTCCAAATCCACGATCCAGACACTCTTGGCTCGTTTGGTGGAGAAAGAATGTTTGACTCGGGAAAAACAGGGCAAGTTCTTTATCTATTCAGCTCTGTTGACACAGGAAGATAGCAAGAAGTTACTTGTCCAGGATATCAAAGACAAGCTTTGTTCCCGCAGGATGAAGCAGTTACTTGCTGATTTGATTGAAGAATGTGACTTTACCCTAGCCGACTTAGAAGGTTTGGAAGAAGTCATTTCTAAGAAAAAAGCGAGTGCTGTAACAGAAGTAAGATGTAATTGTATGTAAAGGAGACGCTATGTTAAATCTATTTGTATCTATTGTTGTTTTAGGAATGATTGCTTTTATCATCTTTTGGTTTTTCAAAAAACCGCAAGAAGATGCTAAGAGAGCCCAGCAAAAAAATGGCTATCAAGAAATTCGAGTGGAAGTCATGGGGGGATACACTCCAGGAACTATTATCCTCAAAAAATCGCAACCAGCTCGTATTATTTTTGATCGAAAAGATCCTTCACCTTGCTTGGACCAAATCGTTTTTCCAGACTTTGGAGTGCATGCAAATCTGCCTATGGGAGACCAATATGTGGTTGAAATCACTCCTGAAGAAGCAGGTGAGTATGGTTTCTCTTGTGGCATGAATATGATGCACGGTAAGATGATTGTAGAATAGGAGAATGATATGACTGAAATTGTAAAAGCAAGCCTTGAAAATGGCGTTCAAAAAATCCGTATCACGGCAGACAAAGGCTACCATCCAGCCCACATTCAACTGCAAAAAGGGATTCCTGCTGAGATTACCTTTCATCGTGTGACACCTTCAAACTGTTATAAAGAGATTCTCTTCGAAGAAGAAGGGATCCTAGAACCAATCGCTCAAGATGAGGAAAAAGTCATTCGTTTTACTCCTCAAGATCTGGGTGAGCATGAATTTTCATGCGGCATGAAGATGCAAAAGGGGACCTACACCGTTGTTGAAAAAACTAAAAAGTCTCTCAGTCTTTTACAGCGTTTTTGGATTACTAGTATTTTTACTGTGCCTCTTGTGATTCTCATGATTGGGATGTCTACAGGAGGAATTAGTCACCAAGTCATGCGTTGGGGCACCTTTTTAGCCACAACACCCATTATGCTGGTAGCTGGAGTTCCATATATCAGAAGCGCCTGGGCTAGTTTTAAAAAGCACAATTCCAACATGGATACCCTGGTTGCTCTGGGAACCATAGTGGCCTATTTCTATAGCTTAGTTGCCCTCTTCACTGGTCTGCCCGTTTACTTTGAAAGTGCTGCATTTATCCTCTTCTTCATTCTTTTGGGAGCAGTTTTTGAGGAAAAAATGCGAAAAAATACTTCGCAGGCAGTCGAAAAATTATTAGACCTACAAGCAAAAACAGCAGAGGTTTTGCGTGATGATGTTTATGTTCAAATACCTCTAGAACAAGTCAAAGTTGGGGATCTCATTCGCGTTCGACCAGGTGAAAAAATTGCCGTTGATGGTATTGTCTTAGAAGGTGAAACGAGTATTGATGAATCAATGGTGACTGGGGAAAGTATTCCAGTCGATAAATCAGTTGGAGATGCTGTCATTGGTTCAACCATCAATAATAGTGGTACGATCATTTTTAGAGCCGAAAAAGTGGGCTCTGAGACTATGTTGGCTCAGATTGTGGACTTTGTGAAAAAAGCGCAAACGAGTCGTGCTCCTATTCAAGATTTGACAGACAAGATTTCTGGGATTTTTGTACCAGCAGTTGTCATTTTAGGCCTTCTTACTTTTTGGATCTGGTTTGTTTTCCTAGGTGAAAGTTTTGTGACTTCACTTCTCTACGGAGTTGCTGTTTTGATAATTGCCTGTCCTTGTGCACTAGGACTCGCGACACCGACAGCACTCATGGTTGGAACAGGACGAAGTGCCAAGATGGGGATTCTTCTCAAAAATGGTACAGTTTTACAGGAAATCCAAAAAGTCCAAACGGTTGTTTTTGACAAGACAGGAACCTTGACCGAAGGGAAGCCAGTAGTGACAGATGTTATCGGAGATGAAAGAGAAGTGCTAAGTTTGGCTGCTTCACTGGAAGATGTATCTCAACACCCGCTAGCTCAAGCTATTGTTAATCGTGCATCTGAACTAGGAATTAGCCTTTACCCAGTGGAAAACTTCCAAGCCTTGCATGGAAAAGGTGTGACTGGGATTATTAATAGTAAACAAGTCTTGCTTGGGAATGCCAAACTCTTAGATGATCTTGCTATTCCACATGATTATCAAGAACGATTTGATTTACTTGAAAAAGAAGCAAAAACAGTTGTCTTCCTATCCGTGGATGGTGAGTTAAAAGGCTTAATTGCCTTGCAGGATGTCCCTAAGGAAAATGCCAAAGAAGCTATTGCCAAATTGAAAAAACGTGGCCTTAGAACGGTCATGCTTACTGGAGATAATGCTGGAGTAGCCCATGCGATTGCAGAGCAAATTGGAATCGAAGAAGTGATCGCAAATGTATTGCCAGAGGAAAAGGCGCATGAGATTCACAAGCTTCAAAAGAATGGTAAACTTGCCTTTGTTGGAGACGGCATCAATGATGCGCCGGCCCTCAGTGTAGCAGATGTCGGAATTGCTATGGGGTCTGGAACAGATATTGCTATCGAATCAGCAGACCTTGTCCTTACAACCAACAATTTACTAGGATTGGCGCGTGCTTTTGATATGAGTAAGAAGACCTTTAATCGTATTCTACTCAATCTTTTCTGGGCTTCTATCTATAACCTCATCGGTATTCCAGTTGCAGCAGGAGTCTTTTCAGGGTTTGGTTTGGTGCTCAATCCAGAACTTGCAGGATTAGCCATGGCCTTTAGTTCAGTCTCAGTTTTAATCAGTTCTCTTATGCTTAATTTTACTAAAGTCGATTAATACTCTTCGAAAATCAAATTCAAACCACGTCAGCTTTACCTTGCCGTACTCAAGTACAGCCTGCGGCTAGCTTCCTAGTTTGCTCTTTGATTTTCATTGAGTATAAAAAGGCGGTCTTAACCGCTTTTTTGCTATTCTAAAACAGATTTTCAAAACGTTTTCAATCTGTACTGTAATAGAGAATGAAGTTTTCTGAGCACATTCTTATGAAACTATAAGTAAATGTGATAAATTAGGAGTGTAAATTTACTGAATCGTTTTCAAAAAACATATAAAAGCGCTTTTATTATTCATCAAATTAACTTTTAAGGAGAGTTATCATTATGACTCAAGGGAAAATTACTGCATCTGCAGCAATGCTTAACGTATTGAAAACATGGGGCGTAGACACTATCTACGGTATCCCATCAGGAACACTTAGCTCACTTATGGACGCTTTGGCTGAAGACAAAGATATCCGTTTCTTGCAAGTTCGCCACGAAGAAACAGGTGCTCTTGCAGCGGTTATGCAGGCTAAATTTGGCGGATCTATTGGTGTTGCAGTTGGTTCAGGTGGTCCAGGTGCGACTCACTTGATCAACGGTGTTTACGATGCAGCTATGGATAACACTCCATTCCTTGCTATCCTTGGATCACGTCCAGTTAACGAATTAAACATGGATGCCTTCCAAGAATTAAACCAAAACCCAATGTACAACGGTATCGCTGTTTACAACAAACGTGTAGCTTACGCAGAGCAATTACCAAAAGTAATCGACGAAGCTTGCCGTGCTGCCGTTTCTAAAAAAGGTCCAGCCGTTGTTGAAATTCCAGTAAACTTTGGTTTCCAAGAAATCGACGAAAACTCATACTACGGTTCAGGTTCATACGAACGTTCATTCATCGCTCCTGCTTTGAACGAAGTTGAAATCGACAAAGCTGTTGAAATCTTGAACAATGCTGAACGTCCAGTTATCTATGCTGGTTACGGTGGTGTTAAATCTGGTGAAGTGATCACTGAATTGTCACGTAAAATTAAAGCACCAATCATCACAACTGGTAAAAACTTTGAAGCTTTCGAATGGAACTATGAAGGTTTGACAGGTTCTGCTTACCGTGTTGGTTGGAAACCAGCTAACGAAGTGGTCTTTGAAGCAGACACAGTTCTTTTCCTTGGTTCAAACTTCCCATTTGCTGAAGTTTACGAAGCCTTCAAGAATACTGAAAAATTCATCCAAGTCGATATCGACCCTTACAAACTTGGTAAACGTCATGCCCTAGACGCTTCCATCCTTGGTGATGCAGGTCAAGCAGCGAAAGCAATCCTTGACAAAGTGAATCCAGTTGAATCTACTCCATGGTGGCGTGCAAACGTTAAGAATAACCAAAACTGGCGTGATTACATGAACAAACTCGAAGGTAAAACTGAAGGTGAATTGCAATTGTATCAAGTTTACAATGCAATCAACAAACATGCTGATCAAGACGCTATCTATTCAATCGACGTAGGTGACACTACTCAAACATCTACTCGTCACCTTCACATGACACCTAAGAACATGTGGCGTACATCTCCACTCTTCGCGACAATGGGTATTGCCCTTCCTGGTGGTATCGCTGCTAAGAAAGACAATCCAGATCGCCAAGTATGGAACATCATGGGTGACGGTGCATTCAACATGTGCTACCCAGACGTGATCACAAACGTTCAATACGACCTTCCAGTTATCAACGTTGTCTTCTCAAATGGTAAATATGCCTTCATCAAGGACAAATACGAAGACACAAACAAACACTTGTTTGGTTGTGACTTCCCTAATGCTGACTATGCGAAAATCGCTGAAGCTCAAGGAGCTATTGGATTTACAGTTGACCGTATCGAAGACATCGACGCAGTCGTTGCTGAAGCTGTTAAATTGAACAAAGAAGGTAAAACTGTTGTTATCGATGCTCACATCACTCCACATCGTCCACTTCCAGTAGAAGTACTTGAATTGGATCCAAAACTTCACTCAGAAGAAGCAATCAAAGCCTTCAAGGAAAAATACGAAGCAGAAGAACTCGTACCATTCCGTCTCTTCTTGGAAGAAGAAGGGTTGCAATCACGCGCAATCAAATAATTTCTCTTGTGGAAAATCAAAAGTAAACATTGTAAATTTTATGCTTTGATTTTCTTAGAGAGAAACTTAAAAGATCGGAGAAATCCGGTCTTTTTATGGAGGATAGTAAATGAATTTAAATCAATTAGATATTATCGTTTCAAATGTTCCCCAGATCTGTTCTGACTTGGAGCGTATCTTGGATAAGAAGGCAGACTATGTTGATGATGGTTTTGCTCAGTTCACGATTGGCAGTCACTGCCTCATGTTATCACAAAATCATTTGATACCTTTGGAAAATTTTCAGTCAGGAATCATTCTACACATTGAAGTTGAAGATTTGGAACAGAATCAAAAGCGTTTGAAAGAATTAGGGATTGAGATTTTACATGGGCCAGTTGTAACTGATTGGGGAACCGAATCCCTGCTAGTAAGTGGCCCTGCAGGTCTAGTGATTGATTTTTATCGTATGAAATAGGACGCTTAGTCATTTGAAGTTAACCATAATGATTCTTAAAAAAGAATGTGCGCTATGAACTATTGAAAGATCGGATTAATCCGGTCTTTTTCTTGTCTTTTCTGTTAAATTTGTTAAAATAGCTTCATAACAATGTTCTAAGGAGAAAAATATGCCAACAACTTTCTTTCTATTAATTGGCTTAATGATGTTAGGCTTTGCTGCCTTCACCTATTTTATGTTTTCCTATTTTATATTTAGTAATTATAGTAATGCCAAGAGATGTACCGAAAGAACGGAAGGAGTTATTATCCGATATTCCTATGCTCTTTATAATGGGATTAGTCTCCCGGTTGTTGAATACACTGTTGACGGGAACCTATACAAGGTCGTAGGGCCTAAATTTCTATCTGCTATTTCAAATACAATCAGTACTCCCTTAGGTTCAATCGTATCTGATGTAAAAACGGATAATTTTGAAAATGGTGAAATTCCACAAGTTTTAAGATACAAAGTTAAGGGGAATAGTTTTTTGTCTTTTACAAAATCTCCTCTTAAGGAACGCTTTCCAATTGGTGGAAAAGTTGCTGTTTATTATGATCCTAAAAAACCAAAACATCCCTATGTAGAAAGACCACTAAGACCTGGGCGATATGCATGGTTGGCAAAATGTTTTATCTATCTCAATGTTTTTATTATGGTTGCTCTAGCTTTCTTTATCATGTTCATTCTTCCAAATCTTATGAAATAAAGCAGTTTTATATACAAACTTCAACTACCCTATTTGGCTTCTATGTACATCGTAGAAGCTTTTTTGTAAAGAAAATGCTTTTCTTAAAACATTTTTTGGGGCTATTTCAGCTTTTTTAAATGTTTGATAGTATAATAGTAGTACTAAATCATGTGAGGTAAAGTGATGACAGAAATACTACAATTTCCAGAGGGTTTCCTCTGGGGTGGTGCTACGGCAGCTAATCAATGTGAGGGTGCCTATAATTTAGACGGTCGTGGGTTGGCCAATGTTGATGTTGTTCCAATCGGTAAGGACCGCGAAGCCATTATCACAGGTCAGAAAAAGATGTTTTCTTTTGAGGAGGGCTATTTTTATCCAGCCAAGCAAGCTATTGATATGTACCATCATTACAAGGAAGATATTGCCCTTTTTGCGGAAATGGGCTTTAAGACCTATCGACTTTCCATTGCTTGGACTCGGATTTTTCCTAAGGGCGACGAAAGCGTGCCAAATGAAGCTGGTCTAGCTTTTTATGAGGATTTGTTTAAGGAATGCCATAAGTATGGAATCCAACCTCTGGTAACCATCACGCATTTTGATTGTCCCATGCACTTAATTACGGAGTATGGTAGTTGGCGCAACCGTCGTATGTTGAACTTTTACGCAAATCTCTGTCGCACCCTTTTTACCCGTTACAAGGGCTTGGTTAAGTACTGGCTAACCTTCAACGAAATCAATATGATTTTGCATGCCCCCTTTTTAGGAGCTGGGATTTGTTTTGAAGAAGGAGAAAATCAAGAACAAATCAAATACCAAGCGGCTCACCATGAGTTGGTAGCCTCAGCTCTTGCGACTAAAATTGCCCACGAAATTGATCCAGAAAACAAGGTGGGATGCATGTTGGCGGCGGGGCAATACTATCCCAATACAGCTCATCCGAGAGACTACTGGGCAGCCATGGAGGAAGACCGTAAGAGTTACTTCTTCATTGATGTCCAAGCGCGTGGGGAATACCCGAATTACGCCAAGAAGCAGTGGGAGCGTGAAGGAATTGAGATTGAAATGACAGCAGAGGATTTGGTCTTGTTGAAGAATCACACTGTTGACTTTGTTTCATTTTCTTACTATGCGAGTCGAGTAGCCTCAGGGGATCCAGAAGTGACGGATCTGACAGCTGGGAATGTCTTTACATCTATCAAGAATCCTTATCTTGAATCCTCAGAATGGGGTTGGCAAATTGATCCATTGGGACTTCGTATTACCCTCAATGCTATCTGGGATCGTTACCAAAAACCAATGTTCATCGTAGAAAATGGGCTTGGCGCTATTGATACACCGGATGAAAATGGCTATGTAGCAGATGACTATAGGATTGCTTATCTAGAGGCCCACATCAAGGCTATGCGAGATGCCATTTACCAAGATGGAGTAGACTTGCTTGGTTATACGACTTGGGGTTGTATCGATCTGGTTTCAGCTGGAACAGGCGAAATGAACAAGCGCTATGGTTTTATCTATGTGGATCGTGATAATGATGGTCATGGAAGCCTAAAACGGAGTAAGAAGAAATCCTTCTACTGGTACAAGGATGTCATTGCTAGCAATGGTGCAAGTATTGAGTAGAGCACATTTGTTCACTATTTTTACAAAATCTTCTCCCTTCTTTATAAAATAGAAAAAAGAGTTCAATTAGGACTCTTTTTTTGCTATAATGAGGGTGAAAAATCAGACAGGAGATGAAACATGTCAGAACCATTATTTTTAAATTCCGTTATGCAAGAAAAAATCTGGGGAGGTACTAAACTTCGTGATGAGTTTGGCTATGACATCCCGAGCGAAAAGATTGGTGAATATTGGGCAATCTCAGCTCACCCAAATGGTGTTTCCAAGGTAGCCAATGGTCGCTTTGAGGGAATCGACCTAGCTACTTTGTATGCGGAACACCGTGAGTTATTTGGCAACCGTCCAGAGCCAGTATTTCCGCTTTTAACAAAAATCCTTGATGCCAATGACTGGCTCAGTGTTCAAGTCCACCCAGATGATGCTTATGGACTAGAGCATGAAGGTGAGCTTGGTAAGACAGAGTGCTGGTATATTATTGCTGCAGATGAGGGTTCAGAAATTATTTACGGCCATAACGCTAAGTCAAAAGAAGAACTCCGCCAGCAAATCGAAGATAAAAACTGGGATGCCTTGTTAACAAAAGTTCCTGTAAAAGCTGGAGATTTCTTCTATGTTCCAAGTGGAACCATGCATGCTATTGGAGCAGGTATCTTAATCCTTGAAACGCAACAGTCTAGTGATACAACCTACCGTGTCTATGACTTTGACCGCAAGGATGATAATGGTAACTTGCGCGAGCTTCACCTTGAAAAATCTATTGATGTTTTGAACATTGGAGAGCCTGCTAACAGCCGTCCTGTAACAGTCAAAGCAGATGATTTGCGTTCAACTCTTCTTGTATCCAATGAATTCTTCGCAGTCTACAAGTGGGAAATCACTGGAAAAGTTGACTTCGAAAAGACAGCTGACTATAGCTTGTTGAGTGTCTTAGCTGGTCAAGGGAAACTAACTGTGGACAGTAAAGATTATCCAATTCAAAAAGGTAGCCACTTTATCTTACCAAGTGATGTTGAAGCTTGGACTTTAGAAGGGCAAGATTTGGAATTGATTGTTAGTCATCCATAAAAAGAAAGGACTTGAGGAAAAAACTCAAGTCCATTTTTATAGTTACATAAACTGGGCGATAAAGACCACGATGATGATGATTGGGATGATAAAACGAAGAAGGAAGAGCCAGACTTGGAAAAGTCCTTGTTTCCACGGTGTTTCATCAAGATGGAGTTCCTCCATAGCCAATGCTTTTTTGAAGATATAGCCTGTAAAGAGAGACAAGCAGAGGGCTCCAAAAGGCATGAGGAGATTAGAAACCAAGAAGTCCATGGCATCAAAGAAGGTCTTCCCAAAGATTTGAACATCCGCCATGACACCATAGGATAGGGCTGAAGGGATACCAAATACAAAAGTCAAAACCCCTAAAATCATACTCCACTTAGCACGTTTACGATTGTCTTGGTTGGTGATGTTGCCTACATTGATTTCCAGCATCACGACAGAAGAAGTGACCGTCGCAAAGAGGAAGAGCAAGAGAAAGAGAATATAGAAAATACTTCCAAAAGGCATCTTGTCAAAGAGTTGGGGTAGAACGATAAAGAGGAGACTAGGACCACCTTCAGACTGAATATTGAAGGCTGACATAGCTGGGAAAATGGCTAATCCTGCCATGATGGATACAGAGATGTTCATGGCAACTATGGACATACCTGATTGGACCAGATTGGTTTTCTTATCCAAGTAAGAAGCATAGGTCAACATAGCAGTAACACCGAGCGATAGTGCAAAGAAAGATTGCCCTAGAGCATAGAGGAGTCCGGCGCTTGTCAGTTTTGAAAAGTCAGGTTTGAGGAAGTAAACCACACCTTCCATGGCATTAGGCAAGCTGAGAGAGCGTCCAATGATAATGACAAAGATGATAAAGAGCAGGGGCATCATAACTTTCGATGCTCTTTCAATTCCTTTTTGAACTCCTTTAGATACGATAAAGATGTTGAGGAAGATAAAGAGGGCTTGGGAACCAAGGGCAATCCATGGATTTGAAATAATGTCTGTGAAGAGCTGGGCATAATCACTGCTAATCCCAACTTGGAAGGCTTTAGCAATAGCGATACCTAGATAAACTAAAACCCATCCACCAATAACACTATAAAAAGATAGGAGGATGAAAAGAGCAAAGGCACCGATCCAACCAATAAAATTGTAGTTCTTGTTATCGCACAATTTTCCAAATGTTTTGATTGCTGACACGCCAGCGCTCCGACCAAGGGCAAACTCCGCCAGCAAAAGCGGGAAACCAATTAAAATCGTTGAGATGAGAAAGACCAGTAAAAATCCTCCTCCACCATTGGCTGCAGTCATGTATGGAAACTTCCAAACAGCTCCAAGACCAATAGCAGAACCAGCAGACGCAAGGATGAAGCCCAGTTTCGAGCCCCATTGCGATTTTTCAGACATAGTAAAACTCCGATCTATTTTTTAAAATAAGAAAAGGCTACTTGAGTTGTCAAATAGCCTTCTCTCAATGGCTCTTTATGAGCTTTTTATTTGATTGATAGACTTGATTATCCTATCATGATTTTTGAAGTCTGTCAAGAAAATCAATTTTACGTTTTCATAAATCTTAATAAAATACTTGACTCTCCCCAAAGGGGAGGGTATATACTAATTATGTGAGGAGGAAATCATGTACCATATCAAAGAAGCTGCGCAGCTTTCAGGCGTTTCTATCAAAACACTTTACCATTATGATAAGATAGGACTTTTGGTCCCATTAAAGTCAGAAAATGGCTATCGAATCTACAGCCAAGAGGATTTAGAACGACTTCAGGTTATCCTTTATTACAAGTATCTAGGCTTTTCTTTAGAAAAAATAGCAGAGCTATTGAAGGAAGATACGACAGATATATTGTCACATTTAACTAGACAGTTGGATTACCTGACTCGAGAAAGACAACATCTGGATACCTTAATTTCAACCTTACAAAAAACCATTCAAGAACAAAAAGGAGAAATAAAAATGACCATTCAAGAAAAATTCACTGGATTTAGCTATCAAGACAATCAAAAATACCACCAAGAGGCGGTAGAAAAATATGGCCAGGAAGTCATGGACCAGGCTCTCGAGCGTCAAAAAGGACGAGAGGATGAAGCTACAACAGCCTTTAATCAAGTCTTTCAAGCCTTGGCACAAAATCTACAATCTGGTCTGCCGATAACAGCATCTGAAAACCAAGAGGAAGCAGTCAAGCTCTTGCAAGCCATTCGTACCTATGGATTTGACTGCTCTATGGAAGTCTTCGGTCATATCGGAAAAGGCTATGTCTATAATCCAGAGTTTAAGGAAAATATTGACAAATTTGGCCCAGGGACAGCTCAGTACACATCAGATGTTATTGCCCACTATGTAAGCACACAAACTCGATAAAACTTACAGACTAAGCTAGAACTGACAAAGCTAGTAACAGAAATTTATACTCTTCGAAAATCTCTTCAAACCACGTCAGCTTTATCCGCAACCTCAAAGCTGTACTTTGAGCAGCCTGCTGCTAGCTTTCTAGTTTGCTCTTTGATTTTCATTGAGTATTAGTAGGAGGACACAGACCTAGCTTGAAGATTAGATAAGACAAAATCGGCGGAGTGACCTCTGCCGATTTACTGTTATTTGAGTTGGTAAGACCAGTCTTCCCCATCCTTATAGTAAAAGAATTCACTGAGGTCTTCTTCCAAAAAAATACGAAGCATATCAGACATATCCTCAGTAGCTAGTTTAAGATGAGATAGATTTTCAAAATCCTCCCACCAGACTTTTCCTTCGTCTGAAGATTGGAGCTCACCAGTAAAGTGTTCAGTTTTGTAAAAGAGGACAACATAGCGATAATCTGCATCATCATACCAATCTTTGATACCACAGAGTTGAGGTTTAGAAATGGTCAGACCAGTTTCTTCCTCCACTTCACGAATGACAGCATCGACAAAGGATTCGCCACGTTCAACATGGCCACCAGGAAAAGTAATGCCAGGCCAGTTAGGACTAACTCGATCTTGAACCAAAACCTTGTCCCCATTTTTAATCATACACATGTTGACAAATTCGACTGATTCTCTTCTATTCATTTTACTTTTCCTATTTTGTTAGTAATTTTTCTACTACGTTTAACTTTCGCATGGTCAGATCAACGCCGAACAGCTTTTCGAGATAGTTGGTATTAAGCTTTTTTCGTTTTGCAGTTCTAGGGAGATAGAGGTAAAGACAATGGTTGCCGATACAAATTTCTTCTTCACCATAGTCACTATCCAATTTTTCAAATGGTAGACTTTGGATAGCATTCTGGAAAAGAATTATATGTATACGGTCATAAAGATAGTGTTCTCCAAACGGATTTTCTTGGACAATTTTTTTAAAATCACTCTTATTTTTAATGACCATTTTCAAGTCGGCTCCGATTTTTTCTTTTATTAGAGTATGGACTTGTTCTCGTATTTCTTCTATGGCTAAGTCGCTTTCAAGAATAATATTTCCACTTTGAATATAAGTTCGAACGTGTTGAAAACCAACCTCTGTTAAGATATCTACCAGATAAGACATTTTAGGGATAGCATTTTGTCCATTCGGTGTAACACCTCTCAGTAAAATAATATGTTCCAAAATAGCTCCTTTCTTATCCAATATCTTTAGATACTATATCATTTATAGTTCTAGTTTGAGCCTGCCACCCATCCGGTGCAGAGGGCAGAAGTGATGTTAAATCCCCCCGTATGGGCATTGATATCTAGTACCTCACCAGCAAAGTGGAGTCCAGGTACTAGCTTACTTTCCAGCGTTTTAGGATTGATTTCTTTGAGACTAACGCCACCTTTAGTTACAAAGGATTTAGCTAATGACATTTTGCCAGTTACAGGGATTTTAAGAGCCTTGATGGACTGGACAAGTTGGTCGCGTTCCTTTTCTGTTAGTTGTTTGACTTTTTCAGGATATCCTTGCACGAAAAAGTCTGCCAAGCGTTCAGGGAGCAAGGCTTTTAAGGCATTTTTCAAGGATTTTTCACGGTTCTCTTCTAAAAAGTCGACTAATTCTCTCTCAGAAAGTTGTGGCAAGACATCCAGGGAGAGGATTTCCCCACCCTTGACAAAGCTAGACATGCGTAGTGCAGCAGGACCTGACAAACCAAAGTGGGTAAAGAGCAGGTCATGGGTGATGACGTGCTTACCATAGCTTAGGGTTACATCGTCTAGGGAAATTCCCTGCAAAGCCTTGTGTGGGAAATCTGTCAACAATGGACTTTCAGCAGGTTCGAGTTCCGTAATAGTGTGTTTGAAATGTCGGGCGATTTCATGACCAAAGCCCGTAGAGCCAGTAGAAGGATAGGATTTTCCACCTGTTGTGACAATGAGTTTATCACAAGTAAAGGTTTGATCTGTAGACTTAAGGACAAACTGGTCGTCAATCTTTTTAACAGAAACAATCTCTGTTTGAGTGGCAACTTGCCCACCTAGCTCCATGATTTTCTTTTCCAGTGCTTCGATAATGGTCCGAGATTTGTCGCTGGCTGGAAAGACACGCCCGTGGTCCTCAACCTTGAGTTTTACGCCATTTTCCGTAAAAAAGTTGATAATATCATGGTTATCAAACTGGGAGAAGACGCTGTAAAGAAAGCGCCCATTTCCAGGGATTCCAGCTAATAGGTCATCTAGAGTTCCATTGTTGGTCACGTTGCAGCGACCACCACCAGTACCAGCTAATTTTTTTCCAAGTTTTCGATTTTTTTCGATGAGAAGGGTTTTCTGCCCATAAAAGCTACTTGAAATCGTAGCCATCATACCAGCAGGGCCTCCCCCGATTACAATAGTGTCAAAATGTTTCATAAAAGTATTGTACCATAAAAAAACAAGAGATGATAAGTCATCTCCTGTTTGATTTATTAGTCAATTTCATATCCCATGAGGAGTCCACCTTCTTCTGCATAAAAACTGCAGAGTCCAGAGGTTGGGATAATCTTGATTTCAGCTTGTGGGAATTTTTCACGCAAGAGCTCTGAGAGTTGTTGGCAGAATTTATCATTACTGCGGTGAGCCATGACGATACGCCCACCAGCGTAGCCAGCCTTGATTAACTCTTCATAAGCAGCTTGGAGGGACTTCTTAGCACCACGAGCCTTTTGTAGGAGTTCCAAGGTTCCAGTTTCACTTGCTTCCCCGACCATACGAATATTAAGGAGCCCAACAACTGTACCGATCAGCTTACTCAAGCGACCATTCTTAACGAGGTTATCAACCTTAGCGAGGACGAATAGTAACTTAGTTTTTTCTTGGTAAGCAGTAATAGCTTTAACCACTTCTTCAAAAGAAAGTCCTTGGTCAATCAAATCATTGATTTTTTCTACGATAAGGTCAACTTCCCCACCAGCAGATAAACTATCAATGACATGAATCTGAGTATCAGGATGTTCTTCGAGATAGAGATTCTTAGCTAATTGAGCGCTGTTTTGACTACCAGAAAGAGTTCCGGTAATGGTCACTACAAAAATATGTTTGGCACCTTCAAATGCTCGCAAGTAATCATCAGGGCTAGGACAAGCTGATTTTGAAGCTTCAGAAGTTGCATACATGGTTTCCATCATTTTGTCAATATCAAGACTAGCATCGTCAATAAAGACTTGATCGGCCACTTGAATGGTTAAGGGAACACTGATGAATTCAGTATCAATTGCTGGATTTGCCAGTTGACGATAATCACAACCAGAGTCAGCTACAATCTTCCAAGTCATAGAAATTCTCCATCTTTATCACTTATACATTGACAAAGGTTCTGTCTTTTTTTACAATTATATCATGAAAAATCTTAAAACAAAAGTCTCGTCACTCTGTTGTAACAAGTAGAAAGGAAGTGTTATGGCCGAACGAAGAATTTCTGAAAATTCACTTGAAAATCTCAGAAAATCAAACAAAGAATCCAATTTACTGACCAGAGAAGCTATCGAAACAGCTCTTTTGCAACTTTTGGAGAAAAAGGAGTTGACAAAGATTAGCATTTCCGAATTGGTAAAAAGAGCTGGGGTCTCCCGTGCAGCCTTTTATCGAAACTATGACTCCAAAGAAGAGATTTTAGAAAGCGTCTTCAAACGCAGTGTCCATAATATCATGGAGCAGCTGAGTCATTATGATGTCAAAACAGATCTCTATCTGGTTTGGGTTCATCTCTTTCGTGAAGCCAGAAAAGAAGCCAAGGTTATTCAGCTTGCCCTGGACTATCACTTGGAAAAAATCTTTGTGCAAGCTATGCAGGAATTTTTGGAAAAATATTATGGAAAATCAAAGGGTGTTAGCAGTTATCTGCATTCTTTTTGGAGTTCTGCTATCGTATCCGTTTTGCTAAAATGGATCAAGGATGGAATGAAGGTTCCTGCTGAGAAAATTGCAGATTTACGCTTGCCATTTTTCAAAAAATAGACTAAGAGGAGAGAAGTTATGACAGAAAAAAGACTGGCTTGGGATGAGTATTTTGCTGCTCAAGCCCTATTGATTGCCAATCGTTCAACCTGTAAACGCGCCAAGGTAGGAGCTGTTTTAGTCAAGGATAATAAGGTTATTTCAACAGGCTATAATGGCTCTGTATCAGGAACGGAGCATTGTATTGACCATGACTGTTTGGTGATTGAGGGCCACTGTGTCCGCACTCTTCATGCTGAGGTTAATGCTATTTTACAAGGAGCCGAACGTGGCGTTCCAAAAGGATTTACAGCTTACGTTACTCATTTTCCTTGTCTTAATTGTACCAAGCAATTACTTCAGGTAGGTTGTGAACGTGTCGTTTATATTAACCAGTACCGTATGGACGACTACGCCCAGTATCTCTATCGTGAAAAAGGGACCGAGTTGACCCATTTACCACTTGAGACAGTACAAGCAGCTCTTCAAGAAGCTAACTTGATTTAAAAATTAAAAAAAAAAGATGGTTTAGAAGGATTTTTAAACCATTTTTTGATATAATAAGAAGAATAAATTGAAAGAAGGAATTCAGAAAATGGGAAAACTTGAAGTCATTAATCATCCACTCATTCAACACAAATTGTCAATCTTGCGTCGTACAGACACTTCTACAAAAGCTTTTCGTGAGTTAGTAGATGAAATTGCTATGTTGATGGGATATGAAGTACTTCGTGATCTTCCGCTTGAAGACGTTGAAATCGAAACACCTATCACAAAAACAGTTCAAAAACAATTGGCTGGTAAAAAATTGGCAATTGTTCCAATCTTGCGTGCAGGTATCGGGATGGTCGATGGGCTATTGAGCTTGGTTCCAGCAGCCAAAGTTGGACATATCGGTATGTACCGTGACGAAGAAACTCTTCAACCAGTAGAATACTTGGTTAAATTACCTGAAGATATCGACCAACGTCAAATTTTTGTGGTTGACCCTATGCTTGCAACAGGTGGTTCTGCAATCTTGGCTGTTGATTCCCTCAAAAAACGTGGAGCATCAAACATCAAATTTGTCTGCCTTGTATCCGCTCCAGAAGGTGTAAAAGCTCTTCAAGAAGCTCACCCAGATGTAGAAATCTTTACAGCAGCTTTGGATGAACGTTTGAACGAACATGGCTATATCGTTCCAGGTCTTGGTGATGCTGGAGACCGCTTGTTCGGTACTAAATAAGATTCTAAGCATAAACTAAAACTGTTCATTGGTTTTAGTCTCGAAAGGAGGTTGAATTTTTGTGTCTGTCTTTAGAATAGAGCAAAAATTTGACCTTTTTTGACCAAAAAGATATAATAGATCTGTATTGAGTCAATCGACTAAGAAATTTAGAAATCAGAAGGAGAATTGAATGATTCCTGTAGTTATTGAACAAACAAGTCGTGGAGAACGTTCATATGACATTTACTCACGTCTTCTAAAAGATCGTATCATCATGTTGACTGGACCAGTCGAAGACAATATGGCAAACTCAGTTATCGCCCAATTGCTTTTCTTGGATGCCCAAGATAGTACAAAAGATATTTACCTTTATGTAAATACTCCTGGTGGTTCTGTATCAGCTGGTTTGGCAATCGTTGATACTATGAACTTTATTAAGGCAGATGTCCAAACCATCGTTATGGGGATGGCTGCTTCAATGGGAACAATTATTGCCTCAAGTGGAGCAAAGGGCAAACGTTTCATGCTTCCGAATGCAGAATACATGATTCACCAACCGATGGGTGGTACAGGTGGTGGTACACAGCAAACAGATATGGCCATTGCTGCTGAACACTTGCTTAAAACTCGTAAGACTTTGGAGCAAATTCTTGCAGATAATTCTGGTAAATCAGTTGAGCAAATCCATGCAGATGCTGAACGTGATTACTGGATGAGCGCTCAAGAAACACTTGAATATGGTTTCATTGATGAAATCATGGCTAATAATTCTTTGAATTAATCTTTTGAAGCAAACTCGACTGAGTTTGCTTTTTTTGATATAATAGTAAGAAGATTGTTAGAAGGAAGTTGTAATATGTTTCAAAAAGAGAATCGGTCTGGTCTGATTATCTACCTATACTATAATCGTGATGCAAAAAAACTCGATAATTATGGTGATATTTGTTACCACTCTAAAAAACACCGTTATCTGCAACTGTATGTCCCAACAGAAGAAGTGGAAGAACTGGTTAGCCGTTTAGGAAAAGAGAGATTTATCAAAAAAGTGCGACGATGTCATATCCAAGATTTGGAAACTCCCTTTGTTGGTAGTCTCTACAGAAATAGCGAAAACGTTATCATGTAAAAATTAAGATAAATGTGTTGACAATTTTCTGATAATTCGGTATATTCTTAACATGTAATTTAAATTAAGAAATTAAAAGGAGATAAACATGAAGAAAAAATTTGCCTTATCACTTGTAGCTCTTGCAAGTGTAGCTGTTTTAGTAGCTTGTGGAGAAGTGAAGTCAGGAGCTTCAAATTCAACTGGTAACCCAGTGGATGAGAAAGTCGTTAAAATTGGTTTCAACTTTGAAGAAACTGGTGCTGTAGCATCTTACGGTACATCTGAGCAAAAGGGTGCTCAACTTGCAGTTGATGAAATCAACGCAGCAGGTGGTATCGATGGAAAACAGATCGAAGTAGTAGACAAAGATAACAAATCTGAAACTGCTGAAGCTGCTTCAGTTTCAACAAACCTTGTTACTCAATCTAAAGTAGCAGCAATCGTAGGACCTGCAACTTCAGGTGCAACTGCAGCAGCAGTAGCAAATGCTACACAAGCTGGGGTTCCATTGATTTCTCCAAGTGCTACTCAAGATGGTTTGACAAAAGGTCAAGATTTCCTTTTCATCGGAACATTCCAAGATAGCTTCCAAGGGAAAATCATTTCTAACTATGTTACAAACAAGTTGAACGCTAAGAAAGTTGTCTTGTATACTGATAACTCAAGCGACTACGCTAAAGGAATTGCAAAATCATTCCGTGATTCGTTCTCAGGCGAAATCGTAGCAGATGAAACGTTTGTATCAGGTGACACTGACTTCCAAGCAGCTTTGACAAAAATCAAAGATAAAGACTTTGATGCAATCGTATTGCCAGGTTACTACACAGAAGCTGGTAAGATTGTAAACCAAGCTCGTGGTATGGGAATTGATAAACCAATCATTGGTGGTGATGGATTCAACGGTGCAGAGTTTGTTCAACAAGCAACAGCTGAACGCGCATCAAATATCTACTTCATCTCAGGATTCTCAACTACTGTAGAGGTTTCAGATAAAGCAAAAGCCTTCCTTGAAGCTTACCGTGCAAAATACAACGAAGATCCTTCAACATTTGCAGCTCTTGCTTATGACTCAGTTTACCTTGTAGCTAATGCAGCAAAAGGTGCAAAAACTTCAGTTGATATCAAGAACAATCTTGCTAAAACACAAAACTTTGAAGGTGTTACAGGTCAAACAAGCTTTGATGCAGATCACAACACTGTGAAAACAGCCTTCATGATGACCATGAATAATGGTAAAGTAGAAGCGGCAGAAGTCGTAAAACCATAATTATAGATACAGGAAATGGGGAATGAGCTTTTACTCACTCCCTGTTTCAGTGTTTATGAAAGGATTATTTTTTTATAAAAATCCTAAAAAATAAAACTTAGAAAGAGTGAACCATATGCTTCAACAACTTGTCAATGGTCTAATCTTGGGGAGTGTCTATGCGCTGCTAGCCCTAGGTTATACTATGGTTTATGGAATTATCAAGCTCATTAACTTTGCCCACGGTGATATTTATATGATGGGTGCTTTCATGGGTTATTTCTTGATTAATTCCTTGCAATTAAATTTCTTTGTAGCCTTGATCTTATCGATGATCGGAACGGCAATTCTCGGTGTTATCATTGAGTTTCTTGCTTATCGTCCATTACGTCATTCAACTCGTATCTCTGTATTGATTACAGCCATCGGGGTTTCCTTCTTACTGGAGTATGGGATGGTCTATCTGGTAGGCGCCAATACACGTGCCTTCCCTCAAGCAATCCAAACAGTTCGTTATGACTTGGGACCAATTAGTCTAACAAATATTCAATTGTTGATTTTGACTGTTTCACTTGTTTTGATGGTTCTTCTACAACTCATCGTACAAAAAACCAAGATGGGGAAAGCCATGCGTGCTGTTTCTGTAGATAGTGATGCTGCTCAGCTGATGGGGATTAACGTAAACCGTACAATCAGTTTCACCTTTGCATTGGGTTCAGCTCTAGCTGGTGCAGCGGGTGTCTTGATTGCACTTTACTATAACTCTCTTGAACCATTGATGGGAATGACTCCAGGTATTAAATCATTTGTGGCTGCCGTTCTTGGTGGCATCGGAATTATCCCTGGTGCAGCTCTGGGTGGCTTTGTTATTGGTCTTTTGGAGACATTTGCTACCGCCTTCGGAATGTCAGATTTCCGTGATGCCATCGTGTATGGAATCTTGCTCTTAATCTTGATTGTTCGTCCAGCTGGTATCCTCGGTAAGAATGTGAAAGAGAAGGTGTAAACAATGAAAGAAAATTTAAAAGTTAATATTCTATGGTTATTCCTTTTGTTGCTTGGATATGGTTTAATTAGCCTATTGGTTTCAGTAGGAGTCTTGAACCTTTTCCATATTCAGATTATTGAACAAATCGGTATCAATATTATTCTAGCAGTAGGTCTTAACCTAATCGTTGGGTTCTCTGGTCAGTTTTCACTTGGACATGCTGGATTTATGGCTATTGGTGCTTATGCAGCAGCCATTATCGGATCAAAATCTCCAACCTATGGTGCATTCTTTGGAGCTATGTTGCTCGGTGCTATCATTGCTGGTTTGGTTGCCTTGGTCGTTGGAATTCCAACCCTACGTTTGAAGGGTGACTACCTTGCAGTTGCGACACTTGGTGTTGCTGAAATTATTCGTATCTTCATTATTAATGGTGGAAGCCTTACAAACGGTGCTGCTGGTATTTTGGGGATTCCTAACTTTACAACCTGGCAAATGGTATATTTCTTTGCTGTGATTACAACGATTGCCACTCTTAATTTCCTTCGTAGTCCTATCGGACGTTTAACCTTATCAGTTCGTGAAGATGAGATTGCTGCTGAGTCAGTAGGGGTCAATACTACAAAAATTAAAATCATTGCTTTTGTTTTTGGTGCTGTTACTGCAAGTATCGCAGGTACTCTCCAGTCAGGATTTATTGGATCAGTCGTACCAAAAGATTATACGTTTATCAACTCTATCAATGTTTTGATTATCGTTGTATTCGGTGGTTTAGGTTCCATTACAGGGGCAATTGTTGCGGCAATCGTGCTTGGAATCTTGAACATGCTCCTTCAAGACGTAGCCAGCGTTCGTATGATTATCTATGCTTTGGCCTTAGTACTCGTTATGATCTTCAGACCAGGTGGTCTTCTTGGGACATGGGAATTGAGCCTATCACGTCTCTTTAAAAAAGGTAAGAAGGAGGGACAAAACTAATGGCATTACTTGAAGTAAAAAATTTAACCAAACATTTTGGTGGTCTGACAGCCGTTGGGGACGTCACTCTCGAATTGAACGAAGGTGAACTTGTTGGTTTGATTGGACCGAATGGTGCTGGAAAAACAACCCTCTTCAACTTGTTGACAGGTGTTTATGAACCAAGCGAAGGGACAGTAACCTTGGATGGTCACTTGTTAAATGGCAAGCAACCCTATAAAATCGCATCTCTTGGTTTAGGGCGTACCTTCCAAAATATCCGCCTTTTTAAGGACTTGACAGTTTTGGATAACGTTCTGATTGCATTTAGCAACCATCATAAACAACATGTTTTTGCGAGTTTCTTGCGCTTACCAGCTTTTTATAAGAATGAAAAAGAATTGAAAGCTAAAGCCTTAGAATTACTAAAAATCTTTGATTTGGATGGAGATGCTGAAACTCTCGCTAAAAATTTAGCCTATGGTCAACAACGTCGTTTGGAAATTGTTCGTGCTCTTGCTACAGAACCTAAAATCCTTTTCTTGGATGAGCCTGCAGCGGGTATGAATCCACAAGAAACTGCAGAATTGACTGAGTTGATTCGTCGCATCAAGAATGAATTCAACATTACTATTATGCTGATTGAACATGATATGAACTTGGTTATGGAAGTTACTGAGCGTATCTATGTTCTTGAGTACGGTCGTTTGATTGCTCACGGGACACCAGATGAAATCAAGAGTAATAAACGTGTTATCGAAGCTTATCTTGGAGGTGAAGCCTAATGTCTATGTTAAAAGTTGAAAACCTCTCAGTACACTACGGTATGATTCAAGCTGTACGTGATGTGAGCTTTGAAGTAAACGAAGGAGAAGTTGTCTCCCTTATCGGTGCCAACGGGGCTGGTAAAACAACCATCCTTCGTACCTTGTCAGGACTTGTTCGTCCAAGTTCTGGTAAAATTGAATTTTTGGGACAAGAAATCCAAAAGATGCCTGCACAAAAAATTGTGGCATCAGGACTTTCTCAAGTACCAGAAGGACGTCACGTCTTCCCTGGTTTGACAGTTTTGGAAAACTTGGAGATGGGAGCCTTTCTTAAGAAAAATCGTGAAGAGAATCAAGCAAATTTAAAGAAAGTCTTTTCACGTTTCCCTCGTCTGGAAGAACGTAAAAACCAAGATGCAGCTACCCTTTCTGGTGGTGAGCAGCAGATGCTTGCTATGGGACGTGCGCTTATGTCAACGCCTAAACTTCTTCTCTTAGATGAACCATCAATGGGGCTTGCGCCAATCTTTATCCAAGAAATTTTTGATATCATCCAAGATATTCAAAAACAAGGTACAACTGTTCTTTTGATCGAGCAAAATGCCAATAAAGCACTAGCCATCGCAGATCGAGGCTATGTTCTTGAAACAGGTAAAATCGTTCTTTCAGGAACAGGTAAAGAACTCGCAGCATCAGATGAAGTCAGAAAAGCATATCTAGGTGGCTAAAAAGGTCCGGGGGACCTTTTTAGTCGGCAGATAGAGATTGCTTGGCAATCATCAGAACCAGTGGATTGTTTTAGTCGGCAGATAAAGATTGCGCAAGCAATCCACATTAGTCCGGGGTACCTTTTTAGTCGGCAGATAAAGATTGTCTTAGTCTGCGGGAAATATTGTCAAACAAATTACATAATCATAAGATTGAGGGCCCTAATATAGGGCTCTTTTATAGTATTTCAGAGTTTTCAGAATCTTGAAAAAGAGATGAAAGCGTTTGATTGATTTTCGTAAAAAGTGTATAATAAAGCTATAAACATAAAGGAGAGTTCCTATGGCAGTTAAAGATTTTATGACACGAAAGGTCGTATATATTAGCCCAGATACGACTGTAGCACATGCAGCAGACTTGATGCGCGAACAAGGTTTGCATCGTCTTCCTGTTATTGAAAATGATAAATTAGTTGGTCTAGTAACAGAAGGAACAATTGCTGAAGCCAGTCCGTCAAAAGCAACGAGTCTTTCAATCTTCGAGATGAATTACTTGCTCAATAAAACAAAAGTAAAGGACGTCATGATTCGTGATGTTGTAACTGTCTCAGGTTATGCAAGTTTGGAAGATGCAACCTACCTTATGCTGAAAAATAAGATTGGAATCTTGCCAGTTATTGATAATGGACAAGTCTATGGTGTCATTACTGACCGTGATGTATTCAGAGCATTTCTTGAAATTTCTGGTTATGGCGAAGAGGGAATCCGTGTTCGTTTTATCACAGAAAATGAAGTTGGGGTACTTGGTAAGATTGTTTCTTTAATCGTTGAGGAAAATCTAAATATTTCTCATACTGTTAATATTCCACGTAAAGATGGTAAGATTGTTATCGAAGTTCAAATTGAGGGAACGGTTGATCTAGCTACCTTTAAACAGAAATTTGAATCTGAGAATATTCAGGTTGAAGAAATTATACAAACTTTAGCAAAAAAACTGTAAAAAATAAAATAGAAGCAGTTTTTACTTGCTAAAAAAATTTTTTTCTAGTATAATAATTTATTGTGAGCAAACCTCACTTACCCCTTGCAATGTCTTGGGGTCATTAGACCAAAAGGAGGAACATATCAATGGCTAAATACGAAATTCTTTATATCATTCGTCCAAACATTGAAGAAGAAGCGAAAAACGCTTTGGTAGCACGTTTTGACTCTATCTTGACTGACAACGGTGCAACTGTTGTTGAATCAAAAACATGGGAAAAACGTCGTCTTGCATACGAAATCCAAGATTTCCGCGAAGGACTTTACCACATCGTTAACGTTGAAGCAAATGATGATGCAGCTCTTAAAGAGTTTGACCGTCTTTCAAAAATCAACGCTGACATTCTTCGTCACATGATCGTCAAAACTGACGCGTAAGAAGGTAGATTATGATTAACAATGTTGTACTTGTAGGGCGTATGACTCGTGACGCTGAGTTGCGTTATACCCCATCAAATGTAGCAGTTGCGACTTTTACTCTTGCAGTAAACCGTACATTTAAGAGTCAAAATGGCGAACGTGAGGCTGATTTTATCAATGTCGTTATGTGGCGCCAACAGGCTGAGAATCTTGCTAATTGGGCTAAAAAAGGCTCACTTATCGGGGTGACAGGTCGTATTCAGACTCGTAGTTACGATAACCAGCAAGGACAACGTGTCTACGTGACGGAAGTCGTGGCTGAGAATTTCCAAATGTTGGAAAGCCGTAGTGTGCGTGAAGGACATACTGGTGGAGCTTATTCAGCACCAAGTTCAAACTATTCAGCACCTACTCAATCAGTACCTGACTTTTCACGTGATGAAAATCCATTCGGAACAACGAATCCTTTGGATATTTCAGATGATGATTTACCATTCTAATGGACAATTAATACTATAAAGGAGAAAAAAACATGGCTCAACAACGTCGTGGCGGATTCAAACGCCGTAAAAAAGTTGACTACATCGCAGCAAACAAAATTGAATATGTTGATTACAAAGATACTGAGCTTCTTAGCCGTTTCGTTTCAGAACGTGGGAAAATCCTTCCTCGTCGTGTAACAGGAACTTCAGCTAAAAACCAACGTAAAGTAACAACAGCTATCAAACGCGCTCGCGTAATGGCTTTGATGCCTTTCGTAAACGAAGATTAAAAAAAGGGGTCCGGGTGGACCTCTTTTTCATGAGCATGAAAACAAGAAAGCGAATTAAGACCCCGACGGGTCTTTTTTTCACGAGCATGGAAAAGGGAGAGCGAGTTGAGGTCCAGTGGACCTCTTTTTTATGTTCGGGCGTGTCTTTTATCAGACTTTTACAGGACTCCCTGTTGACTTAGTAAGATTCTTTTGTCTTACTAGGTTTTTTCTTTTAATCTTTATTATCGTGCTATAATGGTAGGAGAATGCTATAAAGGAGAAGCTTATGAAGACGACATGTTCAATTAGAAAAATGCAAAAATCTGACATAAAAGATCTATCTCGAGGATTTATGAATCAAGGTTGGCCTGGTAGAGAGGAAATTTTGGCTAGATATTTTCTGGAACAGGAAAGTGGGGAGAGAGAAGTCTTAGTTGCAGAGGTTGAGGGTGCTGTAGCGGGCTACATTACCATTTTGCCCTCTGCTAAACATGGTCCTTTTGCAGAAGTCTATCCAGAATTATCAGATTTTAATGTGTTTGAGCCTTTTCGAAATCAAGGAGTTGGGAATCAACTGCTAGAAGAAGCAGAAAAACGAGTCAAGCTTGTTTCAATCAAGGTAAGTCTAGGCGTAGGCTTGCACTCAGGATATGGACCCGCCCAGAGATTGTACATCAAACGAGGCTATATTCCAGATGGGACGGGTGTTTGGTATAGAAATCACCCCTTAGAAATGAACGCTACTAGTCAAAACAATGATGATTTAGTTTTGTACTTGTCTAAGGAATTCGAATAAGAGGTAGCAAATTTCTTTGAAGATAGGGGAATTCTCTACTTTATGGTATAATGGAAAGAGTGAATTGAAGGAGGAAAGGTGATGGATGCGAAATTAAGATATAAGGCAAAAAAGATAAAGGTTATTTTTTTTGATATTGATGATACGTTGAGAAACTCAAAGACTGGTTTTATCCCCACCTCAATTTCAACTGTTTTTAAACAATTGCGTGAAAAAGGTATTTTGACTGGGATTGCAACTGGTCGTGGGATTTTCGGTGTCGTGCCAGAGATTCGCGAGCTAAAACCTGACTTTTTTGTTACCTTGAATGGTGCCTATATTGAGGATAAAAAAGGCAATGTGATTGAAAGTAACAAAATCGCTAAAGATAAGGTTGAAAGCTATATTGCTTGGACTAAGGAAGTGGGGATTGAATATGGTTTAGTTGGTAGTCATACTGCTAAACTCTCCACTAGAACTGAGTTGATTAGTGAGGCCATTGATCCAATTTATCCTGACTTGGATGTTGATCCTGATTTTTATGAAAAAGAAGACATCTATCAGATGTGGACTTTTGAGGATCAGGGAGATGACCTGACTTTGCCTGAAAGTTTAGCATTGACTTTGCGTATGGTACGCTGGCATGAACATTCGTCAGATGTGGTACCAATTTCAGGTTCAAAAGCAGCTGGTGTAGCAAAAGTTGTAGAACATTTAGGTTTTAAACCTGAGAACGTCATGGTCTTCGGAGACGGTCTTAACGATTTAGAGCTCTTTGATTATGCAGGTATTAGTGTTGCTATGGGGATTTCTCATGACGAAATCAAAGAAAAAGCAGATTATATTACAAAAACATTAGAAGAAGATGGCATTTTCGATGCCTTAGAAGGATTTGGTATGGTAGAAAAAGAATTACAGTTTCCACAAGTAGACATTGAAGCAGTAGAAGGTCCGATTGCGACTATTAAGACAAATCATGGAGAGTTGCGTATTAAGCTTTTCCCTGAGCATGCACCAAAAACAGTTGCCAACTTTATTGCTCTGTCTAAAGACGGTTACTATGACGGGGTAATTTTCCACCGTATTATTAAAGATTTTATGATTCAAGGTGGAGATCCAACTGGAACTGGTATGGGTGGCGAATCAATCTATGGAGAATCTTTTGAGGATGAGTTTTCAGAAGAACTTTACAATGTCCGTGGAGCCCTTTCTATGGCTAATGCTGGGCCAAATACAAATGGTAGCCAGTTCTTTATCGTGCAGAATCAACACTTGCCATATTCTAAGAAAGAAATTGCTCGTGGTGGTTGGCCAGAACCAATTGCGGAGATTTATGCAGAACAAGGTGGAACTCCTCATCTAGACCGTCGTCATACTGTATTCGGTCAACTTGCAGATGAAGCTTCTTATGAAGTTCTGGATGCAATTGCAGGTGTAGAAACAGGTGCAATGGACAAGCCAGTTGAAGATGTCGTTATCGAAACGATTGAAATCGAGGACTAGGATGAAAATAGGTGATAAGCTAACAGGGCGAATTACAGGGATTCAGTCTTATGGAGCCTTTGTGGAGTTAGAGACTGGTATCACAGGCTTGATTCATATTTCTGAAATTCGTACAGGATTTATTGAGAATATCTATGATGTACTGAAAATCGGTGAAGAAGTTCAAGTCCAGGTTGTCGATTTGGACGAGTATACAGGGAAAGCAAGTCTTTCTATTCGGACTTTGGAAGAAGAGAAACATCAATTACCGAGACGGAGACGTTTTTCAAGTGACCGTGTCAAATACGGATTTGCTCCTTTGGCTCGCATGATGCCTATCTGGACCAAGGAAGCTATCTCTAATCTAAATAAGAAAAAGTCTTAATTGATTTTTCTCTCTTGAAATGTTAATATAGTTTGTTATAATAGAAGTATGGTAGAAGAATTATTAAAATCAGGAGAGAGAATCAATCAGCTCTTTTCTACAGATATCAAGATTATTCAAAATAGAGAGGTTTTCAGCTATTCGGTGGATAGTGTACTTTTGTCACGCTTTCCTCGTTTTCCAAAAAATGGGTTAATTGTGGATTTTTGTGCTGGGAATGGAGCTGTTGGACTTTTTGCCAGTAGCAGGACTAAGGCGAAAATTCTGTCTGTTGAAATCCAGGAACGCCTGGCAGATATGGCTGAACGATCAGTCCGATTAAATGGCTTAGAAGAACAGATGCAGGTCATTTGTGATGATTTGAAGAATATGCCTACTTATATTCAGGGGAGCAAGGTTGATTTGATTTTATGCAACCCTCCCTATTTTAAGGTGGACCCAAATTCTAATCTGAACGAGAGTGAACACTACTTGTTGGCTCGGCATGAAATTACGACCAATCTAAAAGAAATTTGTCGTAGTGCCCAAAGTATACTCAAATCTAACGGGCGTCTAGCCATGGTTCACCGTCCTGATCGTTTGTTAGATATTTTAGAAACGCTTCAACAACACAATTTAGCTCCAAAGCGTCTGCAATTTGTCTACCCTAAACGGGAGAAGGAAGCCAATATGCTTTTGATCGAGGCTATTAAGGACGGCTCCACTAGTGGTTTTAAGGTTTTGCCACCACTCATTGTTCATAATGATGATGGTTCCTATACTCCAGAAATTCAAGAAATCTATTATGGATCATAAAGCTTATATGTATGTAGTTGAGTGTCGGGATGGTTCCTACTATACTGGTTATACAACGGATGTCAAAAAAAGAATAACTGTTCACAATAGTGGTAAGGGAGCCAAGTACACACGAGCTCGGTTGCCAGTAAAACTCATCTATGTTCAAGGTTTCGATAGTAGGGAAGAAGCCATGTCTGCTGAAGCCCTTCTCAAACGTAAGAAGAGAGTGCAAAAGGAAAGATTTTTATCTGAAAACCAAGAGGAAAATATACTCGGTCATTTTGAAGAGTAGAGGGGAGTTCTTTGACTCCTCTTACTTTTGTCAAAAAATGAAAAAAATGCTACAATAAAGAGAATAAAGAAACGAGGTATTATCATGTCTAAGATTCTAGTATTTGGTCACCAAAATCCAGATTCAGATGCTATCGGTTCATCTGTAGCCTTTGCTTATCTTGCAAAAGAAGCTTATGGTTTGGATACAGAAGCGGTGGCTCTTGGAACTCCAAATGAAGAAACAGCTTTCGTATTGAACTATTTTGGTGTTGAAGCACCGCGCGTTATCACATCTGCTAAAGCAGAAGGTGCAGAACAAGTTATCTTGACTGACCACAATGAATTCCAACAATCAGTATCAGATATTGCTGAAGTAGAAGTATACGGTGTGGTGGATCACCACCGTGTGGCTAACTTTGAAACTGCAAGCCCACTTTACATGCGCTTGGAGCCAGTTGGATCAGCATCTTCTATCGTATACCGTATGTTCAAAGAACATGGTGTAGCTGTGCCAAAAGAAATTGCAGGTTTGATGCTTTCGGGTTTGATTTCAGATACTCTTCTTTTGAAATCTCCAACAACACACCCATCTGATAAGGTGATTGCGCCTGAATTGGCTGAATTGGCTGGTGTGAACTTAGAAGAATACGGTCTTGCAATGCTCAAGGCTGGTACAAACTTAGCAAGTAAATCAGCAGAAGAATTGATCGACATCGATGCTAAGACTTTTGAACTCAACGGAAACAACGTTCGTGTGGCTCAAGTCAATACAGTTGATATCGCTGAAGTCTTGGAACGCCAAGCTGAAATTGAAGCAGCTATCCAAGCAGCAAATGCAGCTAACGGATACTCTGACTTCGTTTTGATGATTACAGATATCGTCAACTCAAACTCAGAAATTTTGGCTCTTGGTGCCAACATGGACAAGGTCGAAGCAGCTTTCAACTTCAAACTTGAAAACAACCACGCTTTCCTTCCAGGTGCTGTTTCACGTAAGAAACAAGTTGTACCACAATTGACTGAAAGCTTTAATGCATAATCATAGATGGGAAAGCCCATTATTAAAAAGGAGTTTCGACTCCTTTTTTGCTAGGAGGAGACCATGTTAGAATCTGGTGATTTGATTTTTGTGAAGGACCTTTCAGATATGGGGCAGGCCATCCAGGAATCTACTGGTAACTATAGCCATGTGGCCATCTTTTTGGACGGACAGGTCTATCATGCAACTACGGAAGGAGGTGTCATTGCCCAGTCCCCTGAAGATTTCTTTGAAGATGAGAAAGTCTATGACCTTTATCGCTATGCGGAGATTCATTGCCCAGAGGTTAAAAAGCAGGCAGAGAGCCTTTTGGGTTCACCCTACAATGATTCCTTTTACCCGGATGGAGATGGTTATTACTGTTCCCAGTTCATTGCTGAACTACTTCCTATTTTTGAGACCATTCCCATGAAATTTGGGAATGATACACAGGAAATTAGTGATTTCTGGAGTGAATATTATAGAGAACTAGGGCTTCCTGTACCTCTGAATCAGCCTGGCACTAACCCTAGTCAATTAGCAACATCACCACTTTTAGTTTGTAAAGAAAGGAATCTTCATGATTCAGATTTTTAATCCATCTCGTTTGACACGACAACCATTCTTTAGAGATTTGGTTGACTATCTTGATCAGCATGATGATGTGATCCTCCGTGAAATCAAGGCTCAGTTTCCAGAGGTTCCAGTTGATAAGCATTTGGAGGAATATATTAAAGCGGGTTTGATTTTGAGAGAAAACAAACGCTATTATCTCAGTCTTCCCTTTCTAGAATCTACAAAATCTCTTGAACTAGACCAAGAAGTCTTTGTAAGAGATGATAGTCCCATCTATCTAGAAATCCTGGAGAAAAGATTTCAGACTGAATTACGTAACCAAACCAATGCAGCAATCCTAGAAGAGTATACGGATTTTGCTAGGGAAAAAATGACCTTGTCTAATTACTTTTATAAGGTTAAGCACCAGTATCTACTGACAGAAGATCAGCAGAAACTCTATGCTGTTTTGGGGGATGTCAACCCTGAGTATGCTCTCAAGTATATGACAACCTTTTTGCTTAAATTTCTCAAAAAAGACCAGCTCATGCAGAAGCGTCGAGATATCTTTGTTGATAGTTTAGTTTTATTGGGCTACATCATTCAAAATGAAGATGGGAAATATGAGTTAGCTGTAGAATTTGATAAAGAAAGATTCATCTTTATAAAAAAATAAAGGCTAGGGATTTTCCCAATGTCATTAAGTTAAGAAATTCAAATACAATTCTGTATTTGGGTTTCTTTTTTTATGTGCTAAACTGATAGTTAAGGAGGTACTTCCTATGATAAAACAGATAAAAGCCCACTTGAATAAGAG